>CAYJHC010000008.1:0-30924 GCA_964370075.1 uncultured Oscillospiraceae bacterium
AAAGCCATAACTAATTATGGCCGGCAGAAGGAAGTTAAATTTAAAAACATACAAGACTTCCAAATGATAGTGGGTAAAGGAGTTTTGGCGACTATAGGGGAAGAACAATTCTATTGTGGAAATGAAGGATTAATTGAAGAAATAAGAATTACTATATCAAAGGAAATAGAAAAACAAATACTAGAGTTAAGGCAAAGCGGAAAAGCTATTGTCATAGTTGCTACTAAAACTTCTATTATTGGAGTTGTTGGATTATCAGATATTTTAAAAGAAACATCTGCAGCCGCGATTAATTCCCTAAATCAAGCGGGAATTGAAAAAACAATATTATTAACAGGGGATAAGGAAGAAAGTGCCATGTTTATTTCGGAGAAAGTAGGGATTAGCCAAGTTAGAGCATCTTTACTACCTGAAGGCAAGGTAAGTGCTGTTAAAGAATTTATGGACCAAGGAGAAAACGTATGCATGGTAGGAGACGGTGTGAATGATGCGCCAGCTTTAAAAACTGCTTCAGTAGGAGTAGCCATGGGAACTATGGGTAGCGATATTGCAATTGATGCTGCAGACATAGCTATAATGGGAGATGACATATCAAAACTCTCATATATAAAAAGATTATCAAATGCAACTATCTTTTCCATTAAATTTAATATTACTTTGGCGATGGTAATAAATTTTGGAGCTATAATTCTATCAGTGCTAGGGCTATTAAATCCGGCTTCTGGAGCCTTAGTTCACAATGCAGGGTCTGTAATAGTTGTATTAAATGCTGCAAGGCTGTATGAGAAAAAGATTTTGTAATGATCTAAAGGATAGCGGTAGTTTTATGAAATTTAATAAAAAAATGGTGGAATATTTATGAGGTAATATCAACTTTAAATATATTTATATAATTTCTTAAAAAAAAGAGGTGATACTGTTGAAAAAGTAGTCTTTATGTTGTTAGAATAGTATTAAAAAGGGTACAAAATAGTATAGATGTGCATATTTCCTTGGGGAGCATAGTAACTATAAGTTTATAAACCAATTTGATTACGGCAAGATTTTAATAGCGGAAGGAGATAATCAAGATGAGAAATTTAGAAAAACCCACTATAATAACAGAGGTAGGGAAAAAAATATTAATTTTTGCGTTATTAATATTATTAATATTTCAAGCTTCTAGCTTATCGTATGCTACTGAAAAAGAAAGTAAGGCTCTTGTAAAGCCAGAAATAATAGAATTTGTAATTTCTGATGAAGTAAAGACTCAATACTTTATGGCAGGCAGTGAGGAGACTCCATATTTGCCAGAGAGTATTTTAGGAATAGTAAGCATAAACGGAAATATAGATGTTATAGAAATTCCAGTTTCTAGTTGGAAAGAGCTAGGGGGAGAGGTTACTTGGTTTATAAAATATCCTGAGTTTACAACTGATCTTCCTGATGGAAAATATACTCACGTGCCGTTTAGATTTTCCCCTGTAATAGAAACTGAAGAACTAAATAAATATAGCATCTCAGAGGCAGCCACTAAGCAACTTTCTGAACTAATGATTTCTGCATACGTAGACCCAAAGATAGAGGCAACGGCTTTGATGAACTTAAAGTTAGCTGGGTATGCAGGCTATGGCCAAGAGATAAGAAATCAAGAGGATTTGCCTGGCACTGAAAGTGGAAAGCAAGCTGACATATACCAGAATAACAAATATCTAGGTAAAATAACAGTTGAAAAAACTCAAAACCTTGAATATAGAGAGCCTATTG
Source organism: uncultured Oscillospiraceae bacterium (assembly GCA_964370075.1). Lineage (GTDB taxonomy): Bacteria > Bacillota > Clostridia > Peptostreptococcales > Anaerovoracaceae > CAYJHC01. The sequence goes on from CAYJHC010000008.1 coordinate 1,747, forward strand.
AGGTTAAGGTTTATCCAAAAGATGATGGCGACGAGCAATATCAAATTGCCATTTTAGATGAAGCTCCCTATAAAGCAATAAAATGTTCAAGTAGAGAATCAACAGAGGGTTTGCAAATATGGGCAAATGGAAAGAATTCTTTTTACCTTAGAGCAGGGGCCTCTGATATGACACTATCAATTGGACTTGAACCTAAGAGTGTGGATAAAGTATATGTGACATATGATAAAAACATTGACATTAACCAGCTTGGATATGCAAAGCATGCAGAGGAGTTTAATAAAGGAAGTACAATAACTATCGACAATCAAGGAGGCGAAGGGACGACTACGCCAGCTGTGAATGGGAATGGGGTTGAAACTGCTGGATTTGTAAAGACTACAGTAGACTTGAGTTTTGATATAACTATAAATATCCCTGTTAAAGAAGGTTATGAGTTCAATGGATATATTTTTTCCCAAACCACCAACACTTTCTATGCATTGTGGATAAAAAAGCTAAGTGTAGAATATACTGGAACTGCTGAAGCGGGAATTTCAGGACTTCCTACTAAGGAGTTTTTTGTAAACCCAGGAGAAACCATAAAAGTAAATAATGGTGCAGGGGCGACAGGGGCCTTTAGTGGAAATATTGTGATCGATGTAGATACAAAAATCACGGACCCTAAATGGGCTGGTTATGAGTTTTTGGGCTATGAAAAAACTGAAGTCGCGGGGGTGATTAACCTTACTGCGAAATGGAAAAAAGTTGAAACTCCAGCTCCGCCAACACCTGAGCCAACTCCTACACCACCAACAACTGGAACAGTGGTGCCTGGAGAGCCTGAATCAATCGTGCCAACTGAACCAGATGAAGAAACTAATGAAGAGCCAGAGGATACAAAAAATCCGGAATCTAATGAAGAGGATCTTATTATAGATGCTATAGAAAAAGATCAAGATTTAGATAAGGTGGAAATCGATGGGAATGAATTAGGGGATGGCGATTTCACTGTAGATGATAATGGGAATATAAGCATTAATCCTGACTATTTAGCTACACTTCCAGATGGGGAACATACAATTAGAATAGTATATGAAGGTGCTGTCTATGAAACAAGTATAATTGTTGAAAATGGGGTTCCATTATCTATGGGAGATTTTAAAGAAGTGGCTTGGAGTTTATTTGACTTAATAATTACTGTTCTAGCAGCTGTTTTTGCTATAGTCTCCATCGTGACAAAATGCTTTACTGGTAAAAAAGAAGAACTAGATGCATATCAAAATGAGTATATAGAGAGAAATCCTAAGGTGATAATAATTGGAATTATTGCTGCAATAGTTATTTCGGTTATCAGTATCGTGCTGCTAATTTTAACTCAAGATTTTTCGTTACCGATGGCTATATTTGATAAATACAGCGTGATTTTTGCGGTGATATTTGTTCTTCAAATAATAACTGTAATTATTGCAAGTAAAAAAGCATACATAACATATATTGTAGAAGAAGAGTAAGTAAATAGGTTACTTGTAAATAAAAAATATTGTGAAGATTTAAAAATTTCTTCCGAAAAGTTAATTTTGACTTTCGGAAGAAATTTATTTTTTGTCAATGTTTATAGTTGTAGAATAATCTACAGTATGAATATTTGATAATCTTATGGAGGCGTAACGCTAAATAACTCTATTTTTTAATCTTTCGTTTAAGTGGTAAATGCGTAAAGTGAATTATTTTTGCTAGGCGATTACTTTCAGACTTAATCAACTTTTTCATCACTTACAACATATAGTAATTCGCAAGAGAAAAAGAGTCTTTCGTTTGCAGTTTGATAGTCCCTAACGTTAATATCTTTGCGATGAAAAGTTATTTTGGGGTTCTGTGCGCCAATATTTTTGCTTCTGGTTTCAAGCCATGGGATCATTAAAGCATGTGTCTCTTCTATTGCAACATCAAGTTCTTCATAGTACGAAACTCCAAGCGGATGGTGAATTCTATAACCATACTCATCGTCAGGTTTGATTTCTATTACATAGTTTAAAGAAAAACTTCCAGATGCAGCACCTACTGCACCAGCAACCTCAGCGCCCTTAGGAAGAATACATGTTTGGCTTAGACAATTTCCTACTTCAGGCATTATTATAGAAGAGGGTGCACCTACTCCAATTAAGTGTGAATTCAAATCTAAAATAAGACGGCCATCTATCATGTTTTTTGGGAAAGTTGCTAGTCTAATTAATTTTTTTAAGTCATCTTTTTTTTCAAAACTAGGGTAGCTGTCAAAAAGGTTTTTCATAAATATTTCTGAAGATATATTGGTGGATACTTCTGTTAAGGTGGCGAGGGCAAAATCTTCACCGCTGTTTTTTAGTATTTTTCCATATACGTTAGCCGCTAAATGGGAAGCTTCTTTGTCCCAGTATTCAAATAACCCTAGTGTATGCATAGCGTCTGTAGGGGTAAAACCACATAAGGTAATATAACCTTTTATCTCTAATTCTTTAACTTGTGATTCAGGTAAAATATTAACCTTTTTTGTTAAGCCAACTAAAGTAAGGGGGCCATCTTGTAGTAGTGACTGTATTCTGGCAGCTGCAGTATTTTCAGGAGCTTTATTTTCTCCAAGTAATACAAATATAGGCTGAGTTAGGTGTGCTTTGCTTAAGAGTGTCTCTAACAGTGGCTTGATTGGAACACCTGCTGAAGAAGCAGCACATATTGGAAGTATCTTATTTGGACCTACTTTTAAGATTTGGTGCTTATCTAAATATACCTTACTATCTCCTCCTTGGCCAAAAGTATGTATGTCAATTGCTGTAACAAGAGTTTTGTACTTTCCAACCTCTGCTCCACTTGGGCTTAAAGCTACTCTGCCTCCAGATTTTAAAGGAATGATGTCTGTTGTAGTCCCTCCTATATCTACAACCCAACTAGGGGAATCATTTTGCTCAATATTAGCTAAAGTTCTTGCTCCTACTGCGCTAGCCGCGGGCCCTGAAAGAATCATTTCTATAGGGTGATTTTTTGCCCAATCTTCACTAACAAGGCTTCCGTCACCTCGGACTATACTCATAGGAGCATTTATCCCTTTGTCTCTACATAGCTTCTCTATAGCTCTAAACAAATTCAAGATTAGTGGGATTAACCCTGCATTAAGGGCTGTGCTTGCTGCTCTATGAAATGCATTTAACCTGGAACTAATTTCGTGGCCAGTGCTAATATATATGTGGGGAAAATGCTTTTTTATTAATTGACTTGCTCTTAGTTCATGCTCAGGGTTATTCACTGAAAAATATCCAGAAATCCCTATTGAATCTACCTTATCTTTCATTAAGGATACTTGCTTTAATAATTCCTTTTCATCTAAGTTTTCTTGTCGTATTCCTTTATTGTCATGACCTCCAGGAATAATTGCATATAAATCTGTACCAAGTTGCCCACCATCTTTAAGGAAAATATCTAAGTCTCTCTGCTTATATCCAATGAGAATTAAACCTGATTTTTGAAATTTTTCTTCAACTATTGCATTAGTTGCAAAGGTGGTTGCAAGGTTAATTCCAACAATTTCATCAGGAAGGCTATCCTTCATGATTTTCTCGACGCCATTTTCTATAGTACTAAGGATATAATGGTGCTTAGTTTGCACTTTTGCTTGCTTAACTATTTGATTATCAGACTTACTATAAAGCACAAGATCAGTAAATGTGCCACCAGCATCTATACCTAATACCAGTTTTCTCTTTGAATTTTTCATTTATCTATCTCCCTCCCATTAATTTACTTTCAAAATTCAAATTTTGATTGTTTTATGTCTCGTGTTTACGTAAAACTTTTGACATTATCATCAGTTATTGTGGTCACAGTCTAGTTTACTCTGAGCCTGTAAAATATCTTTCCGATGGAGAGTTTAAGAAAGTTTTAAATAGATTTTCTCCATTAGTAAATATGAAGCTTTTATTTTGATAATGATGAGCGTTTGACGGCTAAAAACACATAAGTTCTTTAACTCGTAAGGCTTCTTCCTTGGAAGTAACCAACTCTAACAGTTGAAAGGCGACAAAGGGTGCAGCAGAAGGGCCTCTTGAAGTAATTAGATTATCATCCATAACTAATGGTTGATCTAAGACGTTAACTCCCATGGTTGCTAGTTGCTTTTGTTTTCTTCCGTTGAGAAGATTATAGGTGGTCCCTTTTTTTGAAACTAGAACGCCTGACTTTGCAAGGATAAAGGATGCAACACAAACCGTTGCAATTGGCTTTTTCTCTTTGTGAAAAAGCTTAACCAGTTCCAAGAGTCTCTCGTCGAAAGCATCGTCAAAGAAGCCGTAATTTTCAAATCCTCCTGGAATAGCAAGACCTGAAAACTCACTTACGTTTATTTGGTCAACTGTAGAAAAGGTTTTTTCTACATGAAAGGAAAGGCCGAAAGTAGTATCTACTTTTTCTGTAAAACCATATGTGGAAAAATCAACCTGGATTTTCCCATGTGTATTTGCCCAACCAAAAACATCTATAAAAGGAGATAGCTCCATAAGTTCTACGCCCTTAGGGACAAATATTAAAATCTTTTTAGTCATAATACTTAATACCTCTTAAAAACAGGGGTTTTGAAATAAAGAAATATATGCTTTCTTCTTTTTCTGACAGATTATTTACCTGTCTGTTTGCCTGTTTATCTGATGCAACAGCTGCCCTTATCATTGATAATCACATTTTACCACTAATTGAAGGAGAAAAGGGTATATAATTTTAGAATTACTTGCATTCTAAAGAAAAGAAGTTATACTATCACTGGTAGAAAGGCGTGGATGAAGCCTGGAATAGGAAATTAGATAGGAGAAGTATGAGCAAAAAAGAGAGAATATTAGCAGGACTAGGAATAATGGTGATTTCGGCCAACTTAAGAGCTCCGATTACTGCGGTTGGACCAGTTGTAGACATGCTTAAAGAAGAGTTTGGCCTTTCTAATGGTATGGCAGGGTTTATTACAACATTGCCACTTATGGCTTTTGCTCTTGTGTCGCCATTTGTTGGGAAGCTGATTGGAATATTTGGATATAGAAAAACAATGTCCTTAGGATTATTTTTAATGGGAACAGGAATTGCTATTCGTTCTTTTACAAATATCTTTGGCTTGTTTTTAGGAACTGGGATTTTGGGAGTCGGTATTGCTGTTGGGAATATTTTACTTCCGAGCCTAATAAAACTAAAATTCCCTGATAGAGTAGGAGCTTTTACTGGTGTTCTTACTACATCAATGAGTGTTTTTGCAGCATTGGGTGCAGGGCTAAGCTATCCTTTAGCTAAAACTTTAGACCTGGGATGGGAAAGCGCTATAGGAATTTGGATAATCCCTATAGTACTGGCTTTAGGTATTTGGCTGCTGCAAGGAAAGGTTGGTACAGTAAGCCAAGGAGGCAAAGTTTCAGAAGAAAAAATAATATCTAAGCCTATTTGGAAAGTTCCTATGGCATGGGGAATGGCAATATTTATGGGAAGTCAGTCTGTTGTTTATTATTCATTAGTGGCCTGGCTACCTTCTATTGTGGTATCTAAGGGATTCTCTGAAGCCTTTGCAGGAAATATAGCTTTAATCTTACAGCTTGTAGGGATATGGGCTACACTTACAATTCCTGTACTCTGTGATAAGTTCCAGGACCAACGAAAATTAGTTTTTGTAACTTGTTCTTTTTATTTTCTTGGAATACTATTACTTCTTCTGGGAGAAAAAGAAATTATATTAATAATTTCTGCAGTTTGCCTTTCTTCAGGCTCTGGAGGGGCCATTAGTTTGGCTATGGCATTTATGTCTATGCGAAGTCCTACTGCGGCAAGAGCATCTCAGCTTTCTGGGATGGCACAATCTGTAGGGTACGTATTTGCTGCAATCGGGCCAGTGACCATCGGGATTATTTTTGATTTATTTCAAAGTTGGACTCTTTCCATCTGCTTAATGGGAGGGTTAATCATTGTTCACTTTCTGGCAGGGCTTGCAGTTGGGCGAAATATTGTCATAGAGGGATGATATTGTTTATGAACTGGACGTTAGGAATTAATACTTTAAACATAAACTAGTAAAAATAGCGAAAAAATTGAATAATATAGCAAAAAAATCATTTTATATTAGGGGAAAAGGTGATAGTATAAAAACACAGTAAGTACTGGAAAAATTTGCAAGCAAAAGATGATCTAAAAATGCAAAATAATTAGAATCATTATTATTTATGTCGAGAGGCGAAAGGAGATTTTATGAAAATACTTATTATTGGATCAGGCGGAGTTGGAACATCAGCAGCAAGAATCATCAAAAGAGCAGGAGAAGGCGGAATGTGGGCAGAGAAAGTTGTCCTTTCTGACTTTAATGAAGAAAGAGCTAAGGCTTCAGCAGCAGGATGCGAAGACGATAGATTTGTTGGAGAGTTTGTTAATGCAAAAGAGTTTGATAGTATAAAAGCTTTAGTAGATAAATATGGTATCACATTTATTTTAAACGCTTGCGACCCTTCATTTAACGAAAGTATATTTGATGCTTGCTATGAATTAGGTGTTGGATATATGGACTGCGCAATGACTCTTGCAGTACCTCATCCAGAAGACCCATACAACAAAGTAGGAGTGATGCAAGGTGATTATCAATATGCAAAGAACGAAGAGTGGAAGAAAAAAGGAATTCTTGCTATCGCAGGTTCTGGAGTAGAACCAGGAATGGCAAATGTATATGCAAAATATGCGGAAAAATATTTATTTGATGAAATTGATGAAATAGGTGTACGAGATGGAGACAACTATGATGGAGAAGATGTAGGATACTTTGGATTCTCTGTTTGGACAACTATTGACGAGTGCTTAAAGCCGCCAGTAGTTTGGGAAAAGGATAAGGGTTGGTTTACAACTGAAAACTTCTCAGAACCAGAAATGTTTAACTTCCCAGGAGGAATTGGCGAAGTAGAAGTAATCAATGTTGAGCATGAAGAAACAGCAATGATTCCAAGACACGTAAAGTGTAACAGAGTTACCTTTAAATATGGAGTTCCAAGAGAGCTTAGAGAAATTTTACTTAACTTAAGAGAAATGGGAATGACTGAGCCAGATGCAAAAATCAAAGTTGGCGACGAAGAGATTACACCAAGAGATTTCTTGTGCAAAGTAATTCCAGACCCTACAGAAGCTACTATGAGAATGGTAGGAAAAGGCTGTGCTGGAACTTGGGTTAGAGGAACAAAGGATGGCAAGGTAAGAGAAGTTTACCTATATCAAATTGCTGACAACCAAGAGTGTATTGCAAAATATGGAACAAATGCAGTAGTTGCACAAACAGCATTTAACCCAGTTATAATGATGGAGCTAATTGCTACTGGCAAATGGACTGGTGCTGGAGTTTGCAACCCTGAAGAATTTGAGCCAGCATACTTTGTAGAGCTAATGGCAAAATATGAGTTCCCAGGAGCTATGAAGGAGATGGATTCAGAATATGCAGAAACATTTAATGAAGTTGCATTGAACAACACTCAATCATCAAATGGGTTTAAGTTCTAGTGCTTTAGTAGCAAATCTTAAACTAGCAGTGGGATAAAGAAAGGAGGTGCGAGGAAGCTCATACCTCCTTTTTGTTTAGTAAATCCATCAATTTCTTTCTGTTTTCTTCTAAAAGCGCAAAAGGGTGGGGTTCATCAAAGCGGCCTGAATCATTATCAAAGTAAAGGCCTGACTTGCTGGCAAATTCTTCGGATAATGCAGCCCTGCATAATATGTCAGCACCGATTTTCAGATCGTATCCTGGGTGCCCATAAGCATCTTTTACCATTTTACTTCCCAAGAAAGACTTAGGATTTACAGAAATAATAACTGCTTTTTCTCCTAACTCTTTAGCCAACTCTATAGACCACATGGTGATTGCCAGTTTACTTTGGGCATAAGCAGAACTTGGATCTAGCTCTCCGCCATTGGTAAAGGCTTCCCAATTGATAGGAGCCTGGGCAGCAGAAGAAAGATTTATTATACGTCCTTTTTCTGCTAGAATAGGCAGAAGCATTCTACTAAGAAGATATGGGGATATAGTGTTTACCATAAACCGAATATCTATGCCGTTTGATGCTAGTCCTTGAGGCGTCATAAAGATTCCTGCATTATTGATAATAACATCAATTTCAGAATTGTCCTTCAGTATCTCATTGGCCATTCGCTCAACTTCAGATGGCTGGGATAAATCGCTAATATAGGCTTTGACGCTTATTCTGGGGTTGATAGTTTTTATTATGTTTAATGTGTTGTCTAGCTTTTCTTTGTTTCTGCCGTGGATAAGTAGGTCATTTCCGCTATCAGCTAATAATTTGGCTGTTTCTAAGCCAATGCCATCGGTGGCTCCAGTTAGTAGAATTGTTTTTTTCATATGTTCTCCTTTTCCTGCTAATATTTGTCTTTTACTTTTTATTTGTATCCTGCATCCTTGCCGTTTGGTAGAGGTTTCTAAATATTTGCTCTCTTCATTACTCCGTCAAGGATATCATCTCCTATCTCTGGTAGATAGTCTTTCATAGCTTGAATAATTTCATTCTTTTGCGTAAGTGGCCCGTTAATAGGCACTAAATTATAGTTGTGCCCACCGAAGAAGTAGGCTTCTTTAAAGTCAATCAGCTCTAAAAGACGAATTTCTTCTTCTATTTTTTCTCTTTCTGTACATTCGATAAACTCTCCGTTATCACGCATCTTTTCTAAAGGAGTGCCTGTTGATACAGAAGTTGTCATAAGGGAAAGCAAATATGGTGGGAACTTGTTTAGAAGTTTTGCAGTTTCTTGAATATGAATTTCGCCATTGCCTTTACCTGCAACCCCTGTCATAACGATGGCATCCCACTCTATCCCAGCCTTAACTAATTTTTCGATATTTTCATAGGCTTCTTTGGAGGTAAAACCCTTGCACATTTGTTCAAGTGCTGGGTCATAGGCTGATTCTAAACCTATGTGAAGTTGGTTGAATTTCAAAGCTTTTAACTCTTTTAAGTCCTCAACCGTTTTGTTTTTTAAGCTCTTAATAGAAGCGTAGCAAGTGATAGTTTCTATTTCTGGGAAATATGAGTTGATTAACTTTCCTGTTTCTATTAACTTTTCTGTAGCTAAAATAAATGGTTCACCATTTACTAAGAAAATACGGCGAACAGGTCTGCCACTGCCTTTAAGTTCTTTTAAGTCTTCTTCAACATGAGCCAAAGGCGAAACTTTAAATGGTGTTTCTCTGTACATTGTACAGAAGGAACACTTGTTGTGGGAACATCCTGCAGTTATCTCTAATAAAGGTGTACTTGCTTCAATTGGGTGTCTATATACTTGTCCTGTGTAATGCATGAATTTATCCTTTCTGGGCTCTGCTATTTTTAGTTGTTTGTTATTTTATGAGTAAAAATTCAGATACTATAGACTTCATTTAAAGCTTGATTTAAATAGCCTTTGACTTTTCTAAATATTCTAAATATAATTCTGAATTTTCTGATGTAAGATTAGAAGCTTTTAGCAGATGTGTAATTCGTATACTTCTTGGATTAATACCTACAAAATGAATAATTCCGCAGTGTAGATCCCGGTTTATCTCCATCTATTTATATTTTACTATCTTTAGAAAACAAATCAATTATGGATATTTTTATCCCTAGAGACAAAAAAGTCCCTACATGATTTTGTAAGGACGAAGTTTCTGAATTTTGCCTATTCGATTAATATGTTTGCATAATTATACTTAGAGTTGTATCTGCTACCCCACTGATTTAGAGAATTTAGGATTGGAAGAACCTCTCTCCCAGCCTCTGTTAAAGAATATTCTACCCGAAGGACTTTTTCTTCAAAAACTTCTCTTTTAATTATATTGGAAGATTCTAATTCTCGAAGTTCGCGAGAAAGAACTCTTTTACTTATAGAAGGAATTAGACGATCTAACTCTCCGTAGCGGATAGTTCCATAATTGCCTATATGAAATATAAGAATGGGCTTCCATTTGCCACCAATAAGGTCAAGGGTTAGCTCCATACTACAGTTAAAGGTTTTTATATTATCCATTGCTATACCTCCTAGAAAGTGAATCTGAAAATTTAATGTACTTTAATTTATATTAATTATACCAAAATATTTAGGGAGAATTTTTTTAAAATTAATTAGTTGACAGGAAATAAAATTTATTATATTATAAAACTATAAAATTAGTTTTAACGAATTGTTTTTTCGAAAAACACGGTATAAGCGAAAGGTATTTGAGATTAATAGTAGCAATTGATAAAAAATACTTTCTAGAAAATAAAAAAATAGATTATGGAGATAAATATGAATATGAATAATACTGAAGAGCATAAAGTGTTTAAAGGTTTAGCTGATCCAAATAGACTTTTACTTTTAGAAATTATTTCTAAAGGGGAAGAGTGCAACTGTAACTTAGGGGACAAAATCAATATGCCTCTATCCACTTTGGCTCATCACTTAAAAGTTCTAGTAGAGGCAAATCTAGTATTAACAAGAAAAGAAGGCAAATGGACATATTACACTTTGAATAAAGAACAGTTTGAGCTTGCTAGAGAGGGCCTTTTTAGATTTACTGACAAGAAATAGGGGAATATATTGCTGGATGTATTGAAGAATTTAATGAGAAAGGGGTATGCTATGTGCAGCTGTGGGCGGAAGTATGATTGTCACTCCCAGTAGGTAGGCTTATGATTGAAAATAATCAATTAATGCCAGAAAAACACTACTTATATAAAGGAGAAATCAATGAGTATTCAAGAAAGAATAATAAATTTAATTACAGACTTCCTGTCTGCTGTAGGAATAAGTGAACCTATGGTAGGTCAGGTAATAGGAACTTTTTTATTCCTATTTGGTGAGCTAGTTTTGCTATTTATGCTAATTAGTTTCCTTGTAGCTCTTTTGCAAATTTACATCTCTAAGGATAAAATTCAAAAGGCTTTGACCACAAAATCCAAGCTATTAAACAGTGTGCTAGGGGCATTGTTGGGTTCAGTAACACCCTTTTGCTCCTGTTCTACTATCCCTTTGTTATTGGGATTGATAAAGAGTGCGGCTCCTTTCGCAGGGATGATGTCATTCTTGTTGACTTCGCCAATCTTAAACCCTGCAATAATTGTGCTATTCCTAACATTCTTTGGTATAGTTCCCACTATAATTTATGCGGCTGTGGCATTTATTTTTGCAGTAGTTGTAGGATATATTTTGGATAAGAAAAAATTCTATAAATATATAAAAGGAGCAGAGGGAGAAGCTTATATGCAAAGTATTGCACTGGGAGTTACCTCTGTGGAGACTGATAAACCTTGTTGTGATGAAACCCAAGCCTCAAGTTCATGCTGTGATGATCCGGCAGTATCAACGCCTTCTTGTGATAGCTCTACATCTTGTTGCGATGGAGGGGAAGAAGTTCATTACTCTGATTTTGAAGGTAGCTTTGTTAAAAGAAATCTAATTGCATTTAAGTATGCATTTTTAGATGCGGGTGGACTATTTAGAAAAGTTCTCCTTTTCTTACTTTTGGGAGCAGGCATAGGCGCCTTTATATATGGATTTGTACCAACTGACTTTATACAAAAATTTGCTGGTGAAGATAACTTCCTAGCAGTTCCAATAGCAGCTGTTCTAGGGATTCCTATGTATATTAGAACTGAAACTATGATTCCTATAGCTAGTGTACTTGTAGCTAAAGGAGTTGGGTTAGGGCCAATGGTTGCTTTGATAATTGGAGGAGCAGGTGCAAGTATTCCAGAAGTTTCTCTTCTTGCGTCAATATTCAAAAAACAGCTAGTAATTACATTCTTACTTTGCATATTTAGTGTTGCGACCTTAACAGGTTTTGCGTTTATATTATTTTTGTAAATAGAAGCTGCTTAATGAAATAGATGTGAATTAAAAATACGGATATTAGCTAATGCTGTTATCCGTATTTTAGATTCTATTTTTGATAGCATTTTATACAAGAGTTTTAATCATAATGCCATTTACTCTAATGGTAGGTTGTTGGCTTTTCGAAAACTTAAGCTGTCCATATACCCTCTTTGGAATGCGATTTCGTCTCCGATGAAGTTGAAAAAGCCACAGCCTCTAAACCCTTTAGGATCCTTCCATTCCATCATAGCCCACTCGCCTTCTTGAAAGATATTTTCCAAAACACAAACCATTTCTGCTTCGGAAAATTCCTTTGCGAAATTTTCATAAATTGCATCCCTGCCAACTATAGGATCAGTTACTACTTGATGATTAGTAGCATCTTCTCTGTAAAGTTTTGATAAAGCTTCGGCATCATTTCTATTGAAAGTATCAACCCAATTAAGAAGCATATCTTTTGGTGTTAGATATATGCCTTTCAATCTTCTTTTGTATACGGCTTTCGCCTCCCTACCACTTCCAGATACGCCGCCTAACTCAAACCCTATTTTTCTGAAGAAACGATTTGCGCGTGGAGAGGTTATGAAACATTCTAGTTGGATTTCTTCGTGCTCGCTTAATAATTCATTAGTGGCAAATGCGATTAGCCTTTGAGCGATTCCTTTTCCCCAATAATTCTCATCTACCGACAGGGTTCTTATTTCGTTTCCTTTCACTAGAATAAATCCAATAATTTTATCATTTTCTAAAGCGACTCCGCCGTCTTCAAAATATTTAGAAATATCTTCTTGGTAAGCTCCAGTGCTTAGGTAGCTATCTGCTAATTCGTCTCCAAGATGTGTCCGTTCATATGAATCTATATTTTTTTCCCCTAAGGCAAAGACATGCTCTTTATCATCGTTAGTAGTTTTTCTAATTATAGTTTTTATTTCCATTTCAACCTCATTTCTTTTCTTTAGTCTATTGAATTCAGTATATCATTTAACTTTCTTGCTTTCAATGCAGGAGGATTTATCCCTAAATGAAATTCTAACTAGTTTCGTTAATTTCCATTATAATTAAACTGAGTACATAATTGAGTTTTCATCTAAGGGAAAACTTTAGACCATCAAAATTCAAGATTTTTAATTGCAAAATCGTTCAAGACTTTAGTGCTCACAAATTCACATTTCAATTGATATAGAAAATTTATGATGATATACTAGGGACAAATCATGTGAAAATAAAATAGGAGCTTTGCTATGAATAAAATTTTTGGAGATCTGGATAATCTGACTGAGATGATACTACTAGAGGATAAATATGGTGCTATTTAAGAATGGAGATTTGTTTGTACCAGAAGTATTAATGTCAGCAAACACAATGCAAGCAGGAAACGAATATCTAAAGCCATTAATGGTAGGTGAAGCAGTAGAGACAAAGGGAAAAATAATTATAGGAACAGTAGAAGGAGACCTTCACGATATCGGCAAGAAAATCGTAGGAATGATGCTTGAAGGAGCAGGATACGAAGTAGTAGACGTAGGTATTGATGTACCAGTTGAAAGATTCCTAGGAGCAATAGATGAAACTCAAGCAGATATCGTAGGAATGTCAGCGATGCTAACAACAACAATGACAGTAATGGATGATGTAATCCAAGCGATGAAGAAAGACGAGAAATATGCTAACGTAAAAGTAATGATTGGTGGAGCACCAGTAAATAACATTTATGCTGACAAAATTGGAGCGAGGTACTCTCATGATGCAGCATCAGCTGTTGATTTAGCAAATGATATTATGGTATAAACGCTAATTGGCATTAATTAAATTAATATCTATAGAATTTAAATTTTAGAAAGGAAAGAATATGGCTAAACAAACTAAAATACCTAATCCATTAGATGTAATAAGCTCAGCATATCTAAAAGGAAATGAACTATCAAATGATGAGTTATATCAGATCCATGCAGCTAGCCTTGAGTTATTGAGCCAAACAGGAATTAAGGTGGAAAGTGAGAAAGCAAGAGCAAAATATGCAGAACATGGTTGCTATGTAGAAGGAGAAATTGTTAGATTTCCTTCATATTTAGTAGAGGAATGTGTGAAATCAGCGCCGTCAGTTGTGCTTTTAGCAGGTCGTAATCCAAAGAATGATTATGTGGTAAAGCAAAAGAAGGTTTCCTTCATTAACTTTGGAGAGGGAGTTAATACTATAGATCCTTATACTAGAGAATATAGGAACTCTACAAAGGAAGATGTTGGAAGAAATGCAAGGGTTGTTGATTACTTAAACGTACTTCCTGTAGCATACAGATCTGTTGCCTCTCAAGATTACCATGGACATATTCAAGCTCTTCAGAACATGGAAGCTCTTATGCAAAATACTTCTAAACATATATTTATAGGGCCGGATGGAGAAGTGAATGCAAAGAAAATAATCGAAATGGCAGGAGCTGCTGTAGGTGGAGTAGAAAAACTAAAAGAAAGACCAATAGTGACTTTTAATGTTTGCCCTACTAGCCCATTGCAGCTAAACCCAATGGCATCCGATGTAATTATGTTAGCTGCTGAACATGGAATACCTGTAAATATTATTTCAATGGCTTTAGCTGGAGCAACAACTCCCGTAACCTTAGCAGGGACGTTAGTTACCCATAATGCTGAAACATTATCATCAATAGTTCTTAGCCAGATTACATGCAAAGGATCGCCTTGTTTCTATGCTAGTTCTACTTCAATGATGGATATGAGATGCATGACAACACCTGTAGGGGCGCCTGAACTAGCGATGATAAGTAATGCAGTTGCTCAGTTATCAAGATATTACTTACTGCCAAGTTTTGTAGCTGGAGGATAGGCTGATAGTAAACTTCCTGATGCTCAAGCTGCTCACGAAAAAACATTAACAGCTATGTTAGCTGCCCAGGGTGGCGCTAATATCATATATGGTGCTGGAATGTTAGAAATGGGTATGACTTTTGACTTGGCTCAGTTATTGATAGATGCAGAAATTTTCAAGATGGTACTACATACTATAAATGGTTTCGAAGTTAATGAAGAAACTATTGCTTTGGGAATTACCAAGAAAATTGGAGTTGGAGGAGAATTTATATCTAACCCTCACACCAGTAAGAATTACAAGAGTATTCAATCACACTCTTCATTATTTAATAGAC
This sequence comes from uncultured Oscillospiraceae bacterium, assembly GCA_964370075.1. GTDB lineage: Bacteria > Bacillota > Clostridia > Peptostreptococcales > Anaerovoracaceae > CAYJHC01. The sequence goes on from CAYJHC010000008.1 coordinate 16,755, forward strand.
AAACTGTCGAGGATTGGACTATGTCAGGCTCTCCTAGGATTGAAGAGGCTGCATATGAAAAAGCAAAATGGATTTTAGAAAATCATGTCCCTGACCCATTAACTGAAGAAGCTGCAGCAACAATTAGAAAGATAATTGAAGATGCAGAAGTTGAATATGGATTAAAATAAAGAGATGCCTTTAATTAGGTTTAATTAAAGGAAAATCAAGCTGCAATTAATTCAAATATAAATTAAATTGAGAGATTTAAACATCATAAAAGCAAGGTAAGTTTACCTTGCTTTTGTTGATGGGCTAATATTGATGTAAAAGCATTAATACTTTTGTATGGATGAAAATAGAACTTATACTATTATTTGAGCGATAGATTAACTAATAACGTATAGTTGAGAATCCTTAAATACAAGAAATGTGAAGCATAATATAGGGATCAAATTATAAATAAAGAAAAAAAACAACATAATTGTGTAAGTTTGGTATATAATATCGATTAAGTGAAAGATGTATACGAAATTAGGGAAAAGCGAAATAGTTAATAGTGAGGATGACCAGATAACAGATAAGGGTTTTGATAATGATATAACCATGGCCGAGGGCGATAAGTTTTACTAAAAGGAGGGTTAGAGCTATGAAGAGGATTCTAAGCGTTATAGCAACAGTTTGTGTGGCAACAGTAATGTTATCCGCTGTAGTAGTGAGTGGCTACGAGGGAAACTATAAGCCTACAGTTGGAGAAAATATAATTAGTGGAAATTCAACAAGATCTGATTTTAATGACCCTGTAAGAGTAGGATATTTTACTACTTTTAATGACATTATAGTTGATGCTGATAGCTTGAATAACAAGGGATATGGATTTGAAGTCTTTCAAAAAATATCTGAGAATAGCGGAATTCAGTTTGAATTTGTTCCTATAGAAGGTAGTATGATAGATGCTGTAAAAAGTGGTTATGTTGATGTTGGCGGATTTATGACTCGTAGTGATGCGCGTAGGGAGGAAGTTGTATACTCTGAAAACCCATATACCAAAACATACTTAGCTCTTATGTCGAAAGACATGGATATAGCATATGGAGATGTAAGTGCGATAGATGGAAAAACTGTAGCTGTTTATGATGAAAGCCTTGGAATAGAAATTCTTGATGAGTTTTGTGAAGAAAATAATATTTCTGTGAATTATGTTTATGACACTGCAGAATCTTATATGGGGAAAGAGGCAGATTTTTATGTGACTTACTCGGAAGATCCTTCTGCTCTTGAATTAAACAATGTACTAAATATGGGAGTTTATAATCTGTATTTAATCTCAAATTTTGAAAATGAACAGCTAATGGAAGCCCTTGATGATGAATACTATAAAGTTATTAATTCGGAAGGCAGTTTCTTTATGGAGTTGGAAGAAAAATACCTTGGGGGACATGTTGAGATAAGTCATAGAGGATTAACAACGAAGGAAATTGAGATTTTAAGGCAAAGGCCACTTGAAGTTGGTTATGTTACGGGGTTTGCGCCATTGTCTTACACAAATGAAAAAGGAGAGCCAGATGGTGCTTTAGTGGAAGTGTTAAATAGTTATGCTGCGAGATACGGATTTGAAGTGAATTATCACCCATATAGCCTTGATGAACCATCTGCAGAATACAATGGCTATGATATCCTTCTTACCATGTATGGAGAGGGCAATAGCGTATATGAGAATTATTCAGTTACCGATCCATATTATGAAATACCAATGTATGCGGTTATTAATCATGATGCTGTAGAAACAACAGTAAGGAGTGATATACTAGAGTCCGATGTAAAGGTTGGAACGCTGCCATACAATACCTTGGATTTTAAATCTTTTTTGAGTGTTTCTCCAAATATAAATTTAGAGTATTATACTGACTGGCATGAACTTTTAGACAGTTTTGCAGCAGGGAATGTGGATTTGCTTATTTGTACTGAAAGTGCTACAACATACACTGAAGTCTACTTTGATGATATGTATACATCGACTATACCGATTGATGTTAGTAATCCGATGCGATTTTTTATAAATAAGGATATATCTGATGAATATGTTCCTATATTTAACGTTATAATGGATAAATATTCTGATAGTGATTATGAGGCAATAATAGAAACCAATGCAAACAAAATTCTGCCAAATAATCAAACGGGATTTTTTGAATTTATTGCAATAAACTGGCACTATTTTTTGTTGATGCTTTTAATAATAGGGTTATGCTTTAGTGCCATTCATTATAGGGGGAAAATTTCTCGGAATGAAGCAATTATTGAATCGTATAATAAAGATCAGCTTACGGGGCTTTTATCAATTCGAAAGTTTAGCGAAATAGTTGATGAAACTTTAGAAAAAAGTAAAGTAGGTGAATACGAAGTGATTTCCTTTGACATTGATATGTTTAAGACCATAAATACTCACTTTAGTATTGAAATGGGAACAAGTATAATTGTTGCAATTGGGGATGCGCTGAAGAAGTTTTTTGCAAACACAGAAGCAGTTGTAAGTAGGCGAGCTGTTGACCAATTTTTGATCTTTAGGCCGTTAAATGAGGGTGGTACAATACAAGAGATTTATGAAGAAGATATTTTGCCTGCAATACAAGCTAATTTAGGAGAAAAGTATAAGATTTCTATGTCTTTTGGTAATGCTATTGTAAGCGAAATGAAAATGAAAGGGACTTCCCTTATTGGCCAAGCGGACAATGCGAGAGTAGCAGGAAAAACTCTACATAAAACTACTTTCGTTACTTTTGATGAAAAAATGCGAAAACAGTACGATGAAAAAATAGACATTACCTTACGTATGGAGCAGGCTCTTGAAGAACATGAGTTTTTTGTTGAGTATCAACCGAAAATTGAGTTTGATACATTACGGATTGGTGGTGCAGAAGCTTTAGTACGATGGACACCTAAAGATGGAGGGAAAAAGTATCCGGATGCCTTTATCCCTGTGTTTGAAGAAAATGGATTTATCCCTCATCTTGACTTATATGTTTTAGATGAAGTTTGTAAATTTATTAAAGTTAACAAAGAAAAAATGGAGATGCCGCGTATTTCAGTTAACTTGTCGGCTTATACTGTACTTTCCGATGATATAGTGGCTAGAGTTGCAGATATACTAAAAGAGAACGTGATAGAACATGAATTAATAGAGCTTGAGCTTACAGAAAGTGCTATAGAAACTGATTCGGCCAGATTTATTGAAACTGTTCACATCTTTAAAGAATTAGGCCTTGCAATCTCTATTGATGATTTTGGTGCAGGAGTATCTTCTTTAAATAGAATATCTGAAATTGAAGCAGATGTCTTAAAACTAGATAAGGCGTTTTTTGGTGATGAACCTGGAGAAAATAAAAGTTCAGTTGTTGTTACAGATGTAATACATATGGCAAAGCATCTTAACATGAGAGTTGTTGCTGAGGGTGTTGAAACTGAGAAACAAGCAACATGGTTAAAAAAATTAGGCTGCGACTATGCTCAGGGCTACTATTTTGCAAAGCCTATGAGTGAAGAAAGCTTTAAGAAAATATTAATTGAAGAAAAAGTTTATAAAATTGGTTGATTAGCCAAATAGGCTCCTATTCTACAGTAAGTAGGGAGTTCTACATTATATTTTTCTCCAAGGCGGATAACTTCAAAGACCAAGCCGTCTATTTCTGAATTTCCGCCTTTTTTAATGTCCTTTTGCATGGATGAAGTGAAGTCATCATCCAAGTCATCCATTATTTTTAGATTAATCTCTATAATATTTTCAGGCAACTCAATATCCATTGCTTTTCCTAGGATGGAAATCTCTTTAACGCATTCTGAATATATTGCCCTGGCGCTCAAATCAGTTTTAAAAAGTTTTGCATTTCCGTCTAGGTATGTTCCGGCAGCCGCCATGGGTGAAACGAAGGAAAATTTTTGCAAAGTGTCTTTTTTTATATTGTTTGATAGAATGGGGATGATCCCGCTGTCTTTGAGGTCTTTCTCGATTTTGATTAATTTTTCATCATCAGTCTTGCCGTCTAATTTGCCGAAAACCACTCTAAATATTTCCCCACTTCGGCTTATTATTCCAGGGGATTCAATTTGTGAAGCGATATAAATACAGCCATTTAAGACTTGGATAGGTTCAAAGTCTGGGGCCATTCTTTCTCCAGTACCAAAAATATTTAATACAGGGATTACGATGGTTTTTTCATGGCAAGATCGTTTAATTAAGTCATAGGTTTCTTTGATAGAGTAATATTTTACACAGAGGAATATTACATCTGCTTCCTCACTGTATTCGGCCTCAGCAAGGGCTTTGACAGGAATTACCTTTTTGTTTTTTCCCTCTATGATAGTTAATCTATTTTCTTGGATAGCTTTTAGGTGGCCCCCTCGAGCGATTAAAGTCACATCTTTATTTGCCGCGGATAAATAGCCAGCTATTGCTCCGCCGGTGCCGCCTGCGCCTATAATTAAGTATTTCATTTTTCCTCCTGAAACTGTATGCTGCTCTATTCATTTCTTCTTTACTTTAAAGTAAATGCTTAGCTATAGAATTATATCATAGCAATAAAATAATTTGTATGTCTTACAGTGCAAATTATAGTGCCGAAATAGTTTCGAAATAGTTTATTAACTAATTAAACTACTAGGTAAGAGTATTTGTTATTATAATATCTGCTTTTTCATCATGGGGTTCTTTTGGGACAGCGTTATAGATATAGTCGTTGAAAATCAATAATATTTTTTTTGCGGATGTGTTAGGTAGAAACCTATCGTAGTAGCCGCCGCCATAGCCAACGCGATACCCTTCCTTATCTGCACAGACACAAGGGACTATGCATAAATCTATGTCAGCTGGATCTATAATAGGAGAGCTATCTAAAGGCTCAGGTATACCAAAAGAACTAGTTGCAAGATTATCAAGACTGGTAATTTTTCTTGCTGTCATTTTGCCACCTTTGGAACAAAGAGGGACACATACCGCTTTTCCTAAGAAAAGAGATTTTTTTATAAGTTCATGAGTGTTCACCTCGTTATTAACACTAATATAAGTAAAAATTATTTTGGCATTTTTATATTCGGGGGTGTCTATGAGTTTTTCGATTATGTTTTGGGAAGCCGCTTTGACGTAGTTATTGTCTAAAGACTCTCGGCTAGTCAAGGCTTGGTTTCTCATATTAATTTTATCTTTTGCGGTCAAGGTTTGATTTTCCATGTTGATTTTATTTTTGGTAGACATGTTTATTTCTCCGTTTATCTTCTTGGTTTCACTCTTTTACTTCTGATAGCCCTTGGCAAGGTTCACTTTAGGCCTTAAACTTATGAAATGTTAGTGCAGATTTGGAAATGCTGAAAATCTATTCGTATGTCTAATAGCATATTTTAGTTTGCAAGCACTAATGCATTTGAGTGTTGTATGTATAGAATATATTATCGCAAAAATATTTACAAGGCATAATTTTTTCGAATCATATATGGTTTTGTTTTTTAGAGCAGATTTGAGTTTAGAAGATTTATGGAGAATATATAGTGGCAGCAATTGTATTAGAAGAATAAATCAAAGCTAATTTAAAAGAGGGTAGAATTATGGTAGAATTAAGGGTGAGTTACTTTACTTTCGGTTTGAGAGGATAATTATGGAATACAGAATAGAAAAAGATACTATGGGAGAGATAAAAGTTCCAGCAGATAAGCTTTGGGGAGCTCAGACACAAAGAAGCCTAGAAAATTTTAAGATAGGAATTGAGAAAATGCCTTCTGAAATAATTGAGGCTATGGCCATTGTAAAAAAAGGAGCGGCTAAGGCAAATGTTAGGTTGGGAGTCTTAGATTCAGCTATAGGAGAGGCCATAGTGTCTGCCTGTGATGAAATTCTAAAAGGTGAGATAAATGATAACTTCCCCCTTGCCGTATGGCAGACGGGGAGCGGTACTCAAACTAATATGAATCTAAATGAGGTTATTGCAAATAGAGCGAATGAAGTCTTAGGAGAGAAGAGGGTTCATCCTAATGACCATGTGAATAAATCTCAAAGCTCAAATGATACCTTCCCAGCAGCAATGAATATTGCGGCTATTATTTCAGTTGAAAAAAAACTATATCCAGCATTAGAAAAAATTATTGATACACTAAAAAGGCTGGAAGAAGAAAATAAAGAAGTGGTAAAAACAGGAAGAACTCATCTTCAAGATGCAACACCTATAACCCTAGGTCAAGAAATAAGTGGCTGGGTAGCAATGCTTGAAAAGAGTAAAAATATGATAGAATTAGCCCAACCAGGGATGAAAGAGTTGGCTTTGGGCGGAACAGCTGTTGGGACAGGACTTAATGCCCATAAGGATTTTGGTGTGACTGTGGCAAAGGAAATCGAGGATATAACGGGGCTAACATTTGTAACTGCACCAAATAAGTTTCATTCCCTCACCTCCAAAGACACAATGGTATTTGCCCATGGAGCTCTAAAAGCTTTGGCAGGAGACCTTATGAAAATAGCTAATGATGTTAGATGGCTGGCATCAGGTCCAAGATGTGGAATTGGAGAAATATCAATACCTGAAAATGAACCAGGCAGTTCGATTATGCCAGGTAAAGTAAACCCAACTCAAAGTGAAGCGCTTACAATGGTAAGCGTTCAAGTTATGGGAAATGATGCAACTATAGGCTTTGCTTCTTCGCAAGGAAATTTTCAACTGAATGTGTTTATGCCAGTGATAATATATAATTATCTACAATCGGTAAGGCTTCTTACAGATGGGATGATATCATTTACCAATAACTGTGCTGTTGGAATAAAGCCAAATATAAAGGTAATTAAAGAGAATTTAGGGAAATCGCTTATGCTTGTAACGGCGTTAAACCCACATATAGGATATGAGAAAGCGGCAAAAGTTGCTAAGAAGGCTCATGAAGAGGAGACTACTTTGCTAGAGGCAGTTATAGAATTAGGATATATGACGGAAGACGAGTTTAAAAAAGCGGTAGATCCGGAGAAGATGGTTTAGATAGATTGAGAGGGAAACAAATGACTGAAACAAAAGCTATACAAAAGCATAAAGAATGGAAGGGTAAGATAGAAGTGATTTCTAGAAGCCCGGTAGAAACAAGGGAAGACTTGTCCATTGCCTATACACCAGGTGTTGCAGAACCATGCCAAGAAATATATAAGGACGAAGAGTTGGCATATAAATACACAAGAAAGGGAAATTTAGTAGCGGTAATTACTGATGGAACTGCGGTACTAGGGCTAGGAGATATAGGTCCTTCTGCAGCTATGCCAGTAATGGAAGGTAAGTGTGTCTTACTTAAAGAATTTGCAAATGTAGATGCATTTCCTATTTGTATAGATTCAAAAGATCCAAAGGTAATAATTGAAACAATTGTGAATATATCTAAGAGCTTTGGTGGCATTAATCTTGAAGATATTGCGGCGCCTAGATGTTTTGAGATAGAGGCAGAGCTACAGAAGCGATGCGATATCCCTGTTTTTCATGATGATCAACATGGAACAGCTATAGTAACAGCAGCAGCGTTGATTAATGGGGGAAAACTAACAGGCAGAAAATTTGAGGATATGAAGGTTGTGATTAATGGAGCGGGAGCAGCAGGGTCCTCAGTTGCTGGATTGTTCCTTCAAATGGGTGTAAAGGATCTTATCTTATGCGATAAGGAAGGTGCAATTTTTGAGGGGATGGAAGGCTTAAATGAGAGACAGTCTGAGTTATCAAAGTTAACAAACAAAGATAGGATAAAAGGTTCTTTGGCAGAAGCCATGAAAGGTGCAGATGCATTTATAGGTGTTTCTAGGCCAGGAATGGTTACAGAGGAGATGATTAAATCTATGGCCAAGGATCCTATAGTATTTGCAATGGCAAATCCTACTCCAGAAATTATGCCGGACTTAGCAAAGAGAGCAGGGGCTAAGGTTGTTGGAACAGGAAGAAGTGATTTTCCTAATCAGGTTAATAATGTACTTGCTTTCCCAGGAATATTTAGAGGGTTATTAGATTCAAGGGCTAAGAATGTTACAGAAGAAATGAAGATTGCTGCAGCAATTGCAATTGCTCAGGTGATACCTGAAGAAGATCTAAGAGAGGATTATGTTCTCCCCGATGCATTTGATGCTAGAGTATGTGCGGCAGTAAGTAAGGCTGTTGCAGAGGTGGAAAAAGGAACTAAATAGATAAAATCTATCCCTTGGAAAATTAGCGGAATAATTTTGGGGAGCTGTTAAGTATTTGAGCGGAGGGAAAAATGAAAAAGGTAAAAGCGTACATAGCAATGAGCTTAGACGGATATGTGGCAGATAAGGGCGGAGGCGTAGGATTCTTAGGTGGTGATTTAAGTGACGAAAATAACTTTGGAACTTATCCGGAATTTATAGAAACCGTGGACAAAGTTATTTTGGGATATAGTACATATAACCAAATCATTACGGAATTATCCCCAGATGAATGGGTATATGCAGGAAAGAAGAGCTATGTTGTTACTCATAGGAATATTGAAGATACAGAGGAAATCACCTTTACGTCAGAGGATCTGTCTTTGTTGATTTCAAGGCTAAAATCTGAAGATGGCAAGGATATATGGGTTTGTGGAGGGGCAAGCATTATTAATCAATTGCATCAAAAAAATTTAATAGACGAATACACTATATCGATTATTCCTACAATCTTAGGAGATGGAATTAGACTGTTTGATAAATGGGATAAGGAAACAAAGCTTAGACTAAAGTCCACAACTAGCTACAATGGAATTGTGGATGTGGTATATGAGAAAAGATAGTTATAAAAATTAATATATCAAAAAAAGCCGCCATAAGGTGGCTTTTTTAGTTGGTTGAGAGGCTTTCGTGCTAGAAGAAAACTTCTATTCCGTTTTGCTTTTTAATCGTTGGTAACTTTTTTTGTCTTCTTGCCGAGGAATATTTTGGCAATGGATAGGACGCCTCGTAGAAGTGGATTATCGAGATTCTTGTGTGCCTCTTTAAGCTTCGAAGGGATGTCAATATTTTGAGGGCAATGTTTGGTGCATTTACCGCAATTAGTGCATAAATTTACACCACTTTTCTCACCTAGAAGACCTACATGCCTTCCAAGATAATGGAATCTAGTTATGCCGCCTTTGAAGAAATATTTGCTGTTGTAGTCTGCGAAAACTAATGGTATATCAACGCCAAATGGACATGGCATGCAATAATTACAACCTGTACATTGAACCTTCATTAATTCTGAATATACTGCTTTTGCGCCTTCAATTACATTGAGTTCGTCTTGGTTCATGCTGTTTTCAGAGGTTATGCTTGCAACGTTAATGTTCTCCTTTATGTGCTCATTAACGTTCATCCCGCTTAACACAGTGCTGACTCCTTCATGGTTCATTACAAACCGAAGTGCCCAATAAGCAGAGCTTCTTTTTTCAGGGTATGTGTCGAAGAGCTCTTTTACCTTGTCGGGTGATTGATTTGCAAGGGCTCCTCCGCGAAGTGGCTCCATTATTACGATGCCGATTCCTAGCTCTCGGGCACGAATTAACCCAGCTTTGCCTGCTTGATAGTTTTCGTCAATATAATTGAATTGAATTTGACAAAACTCCCATGGATAATCTTCAAGTATTTTTATAAAATCTTCGGGTCTGCCATGATAAGAAAAGCCGATATGTCGAATTTTACCGCTTTTTTTCTTTTCGTTTATAAATTCGATTATTCCTAGGGATTTTAATTTTTCCCAATCTGCCACACATGTTAGCATGTGCATTAGGTAAAAGTCTATGTAATCTGTATCGAGTCGTTCTAGCTGTGTTTGGAAGAATTTCTCAAATTGCTCCGCCTTGTTAATTAAAAATGTAGGCAGCTTATCTGCGATATATAACTTGTCTCGTATATTAAACTTCTTGATAAATTCTCCAAGTATAACCTCACTTTTCCCGCCATGGTAAAGATAGGCAGTATCAAAATAATTAACGCCTTCATCAAAGGCGTATTTCATTTGAGAAAAGGTTAAACTCTTATCAATGGTATTTCCATTTTTGGGAAATCGCATACAACCATACCCTAGCAAAGATACTTCTGGTCCACTTTCAACTATTTTTCTGTATATCATATAGGCCTCCTTTTATTTGGTTACAGTTTTATCATAGTGGTAGGTATTTAAAAAAGTAAGTTGATTTTCTACTACGCTAAAACTTATAGTATTTAGGTTATTATACCAAATCAAAAATAGAAAAGTCTATAAATATAGAGTGAAATTAAATACCTTAGGATAACAGCTTACATAGCACTCGCTATCTAGTTGATTTTAATAATAGTAGCATGAGATTAATAAAGCTCTTGATATATTAGATCAAGAGCAGGGAGAGGTTACGACAAACAAATAAGCTGTTATGCTTTTCTGATTTCTTTATTTCCATTTTTGCTTTTTCTCTTACCGATTATGGTAACAATTAAGGTGAATAATACTAGAACCACGATGGAAACAACCAGGCCTAAAGGATTGTCCTTAATGTTGGTAGCGCTATAACCTAAGTAAACATATACACAGGTGCCTGGAAGCATTCCTAAAACTGTAGCTATGGTGTAGTGTATGTATTTAATACCTAATATTCCGGATAAATAATTCACTGCTACAAATGGAAATAAAGGAATGAGCCTAGCATACATCATAAAAACAAATCCGTTTTTTGTTGCTTTTTCAGTGGCGCTATCTATGAAGGAACCTTTTTTAACTAACCTCATAATGGTGTCTTTGCCTAAGAATTTAGCGAGCCAATAAGATAGGTGACAACCGAGGTTGGATGCTATTACTGTTAAGATTACACCCCACCAAAACCCAAAGACAGAACCTGCAAGTAGCGTAAAGGCTGAAGCAGGAATGGCGACAGTTACCGCTAAGGCATAAATTAATACAAATATTAGAGGGGCAAAGGGGTTTTCTCTAATTGTTTCAATAAGGCTTAGAAAGGATTCTACATTTATGTAATCACGAAAAATAAAAAGGGTAATAAGAATAACAAGAATAATAGCAATCTTAATTATTGTATTCTTTTTCATAAGGCAACCTTCTTTCTGTATTTGTAAAATAAATTATAATATCAAAGGGTTGGAGTTAAACCTTTTCTTTTCTCATCTTCTGACAATTTTTTTTATGAGTTTTGTTTGCCAAGGCTTTACTGAATTTTTAAAGTCCATTAGTGCAAGTGTTTTTAGTATTTCTCCTTGAATTGGATATTGGTATATAACTGACATAACCTTTGAGAGTTTTTGCCGTTGAGTCACCAATAAGGAAAAGATAGGTAGCATTTCTCCAGCAGCTTCACTAACAATAGTAGCCCCAATTAATCTTCTTTTTTTATCCAATATTACCTTTACAAAGCCATTTCTATCATCTTCTGCCTTAGATCTATCGTTGGCTGCAATATCTAGTTTGTATGCACTCCCAAAGATTCCATCTTTTTTGGCATCAGCTTCAAGGTATCCAACATGGGCAACTCCTGGAGACGTATAAGTTGTCCAAGCCATATGATAATTGGTTGATTTTGAGAAGGTTCCAACTAGAGCATTTCTTACTACAATTCCCGCTTCGTAAGAGGCGGAGTGGGTGAAAAGATATCCTCCAGTAACGTCTCCGCAAGCATAGATAGACTTTATGTTTGTTCGTAGCTTGTTATCTGTTATAACAAACCCTTTCTTATCTAGTTTTACTCCAACCTTTTCTAGACCTAAGTTAGAAGTGTTTGGAACCCTTCCTAGTGAAACTAGTAATGTATCGAAAGGAAGGTGTCGCTTTTTTCCGTTCTCAGAAATAATTACTTCCTCTTGGGTTACTTCTAAAACTTCTGACTTTAAGTGTAGGTTTACTCCGTCTTCTTTTAGAACTTTCTCCAAAATAGGGCTTACCTCTGGTTCGTCTTTTGAAAATAAAGTTTTAGAGTGATCCACAATATGGACGTTAGCGCCTAAGTTGGAAAAGCCTTGACCTAACTCTAAACCAATTGGCCCACCACCTAAAACTACAAGATTTTTTGGCAGGGTGGTTAGATCAAAAATTGTTTCATTGGTATAGTAAGTTACTTGCCTGAGTCCTTTAATTGGTCTGATCGCAGCTGTAGAGCCGGTTGCAATAACAATACGTTTTGCAAGATATTCTTTTTTATCTACGGTTATGCTATTTGGAGAGCTTACGTTTCCGTTGCCGAATATCACATCTACCCCTAAAGATTCAAACCTCTCTTTAGAATCATGTGGCTCGATTTCTTTAATTACACTGTGGACTCTATTCATAATAGCTTGGAGAGATACTTGAAATTCTGTATTTCCCAACCCATACTTATGTGAATTCTTTTGTGCTTTTGCAAGGTGTGCAGATTTCAAAAAGGTTTTACTTGGTACACAGCCATAGTTAAGACAATCGCCTCCCATTTTTTTATTTTCTACAAGAAGTACTCTTGCTCCCATTCCTGCTGCAGCTGATGCTACTACTAAGCCGCCACTTCCTGCTCCAAGAATAGCTATGTCGTAAGAATATTTCATAAAGGCGTCCTCCTTTTTTATATTATCAACTTCATAATTTGTACAAATAGGTATTGTCGCTGTACTAAAAATTTCTATAATATATGCTTTGAACTTCACGAATAAGATCAAATCTTATATTAATTATTTCGGAACAAAGGTTAATAGGTTATTTTGATTTATATGTTATTGAATCATCTTCTATAATTAGATGCTGCAAATAAGCATAGCCTTCCTGGACCATAGAGTCAAAGGGGATAAATTTTAAGGCTGCTCCATTTATACAATACCTAAGCCCTCCTTCTTCAGAGGGGCCGTCTGTAAAATAATGGCCTAAATGATTTAGCCCAGAACGGCTTTTTACTTCTGTTCCACTAAAAAGGCTTGCATTTTCAGTATCTTCAACTAAGACGCTTGGCGAAATAGGTTTTGTAAAGCTTGGCCACCCGGTTCCTGAATCGTACTTATCGGTGGATAGGAATAGTGGTTCTCCAGTTACTATATCCACATAAATCCCTACATCATAATTATCGTTTAGGTCACTTGTAAATGCTTTTTCTGTACCATTATTTTGGGTTACATCAAATTGTAGCTCTGTAAGTGTAGCCTGAATTTCATTGATAGGTGGGTCAGGATAATCTTCTTTGTGTATGAAAACTCCTTCTGTGGCCAATTCTAAATTAATATGGCAGTACCCATTTTCATTTTGAGCTAAGTAATCTTGGTGATAATCTTCGGCAGTATAGAAGTTCGATAAAGGAAGAACCTCAACAACAAGCTGGTCATCATATTCAAGTTGTAGGTTGGCCAAGGCTTCATCGATAACAGGTTTCTCAGAGTCGTTGACATAATAGATGCCTGTTCTATACTGTGTTCCTATATCATTTCCTTGTTTATTTAAACTAGTAGGATCGATTATTGTGAAATATTCTCCTAATACTTCTGTTAAAGTGATTTGTTTAGGATCGTAAACTACCTTGACTGTTTCTGCGTGACCAGTGTCATTATGGATAACTTCTTCATAGGTTGGATTTTTAGTATTTCCATTGGCATAGCCAGAAGAAACGTCATAGACTCCTGCAAGCCTTGACATGTACTCCTCTACACCCCAAAAGCAACCTCCTGCTAAATAAATTGTTTCTAAATTCTTTTCTTTGATTAAAGAATCTATATCCACTTCGTTTGCGTAGACTATAGTTTTATTTTTACTCATATCTGAACTCACCTCATTACCTGTTAATATTAATATGGACACTAACCCTAGAAAAATTGCCACAGCTAGGGATGAATAAATTATTTTTGTTCTCTTGTTATTTGTCCTACTCATAGAAGAAACCTTCCTTTCTACTGGAAACTATTTCCTTGTAGAACACTTATACCCATATATTATAAATTCAACCTGTAAAGCCGGTGTGGATTTAATGAAGACTTTGTGGAGGAGAATAATTTGCATATCATAAGAATTACGTATTTTGGGCGCCAGAAATATGGTATAATTTAATAGAAAATAAAAATAGTTTGGGCTTTACTGTATTGTCAGCAAATTTTGGCGAGAGAGATTAAAAGTATAAAACAAGATTAACAAATATTTTAGTGGAAAAGAGAATTTAACGCAAGGAGAAAAGATGAAAAAAGAATTAGTGATAGTGGTTGACTTCGGTGGGCAATATAATCAACTTG
>CAYJHC010000009.1:0-30024 GCA_964370075.1 uncultured Oscillospiraceae bacterium
TAAAAACATTATAAAGTTTCTATTTATTTATTTTTTGATTCGATCTTTTAAAGCTAATATATTTTCCTCAATAGTATTGATGATTGTTTTGAATTCAGGGTCTGCTTTTCCAGATGGATCATCTAATCCCCAGTCTTCGCCATGTTGATAATCAAGGATTGGACAACCAACATCACAACCCATAAAAATTACGATATCAGGTTCTGGAATATCATCGACGGTTTTGTTAAATTGGGTTTCTTCCATATCAATTCCATAAATTTCTTTTATAAGTCTAACCGCATCAGGATTAATATGGTTTTTAATTATAGTACCAGCAGAGTAACTATCAAATACTTCTGCTCCATATTTTTTGCCTAAAGCTTCAGCCATCTGGCTTCTACAAGAGTTATGGTTACAAACAAATGCTACCTTAGGTTTTACAGTTGCGTCAATGTTTTTAAGTTGAATTATTTCTGTATGTTTCATTATACTTTCTCTCTTTCTGTATTCAAATTAATTTGTTCTATATTGTAATTAATATATTCGATTAGCATAAGTGCCAATTATAATCTGTCCTCTTTTGGGAACCAACCTGTAGTGCTATTTGCAAATTTAACTAACATTAACATTACAGGAACCTCTACTAATACTCCTACAATAGTTGCAAGTGCTACTGGGCTAGATATTCCAAATAAGGCAATTGCCACTGCGACAGCTAGTTCGAAGAAGTTTGAAGCGCCTATCATTCCAGCAGGGGCAGCAATGCTATGGGGTAGTTTAAGAGCTTTGCAAGCTCCATAAGCTATAGCGAAAATTAATACAGTCTGAAGTATTAGCGGTACTGCGATTAAGGCAATGTGTACAGGGTTTTCAAGGATTACATCCCCTTGAGTTGAGAAGATAATTACTAATGTCAGTAATAAACCAATAATTGTTATGTTTCCAAACTTAGGGATAAACTGCTTATTGAAATATTCTTCTCCTTTATTTTTGATAACATTTTGTCTAGTCAAAACTCCTGCTGCAAGTGGGATTACTACAAATAAAACTACAGATAGTATAAGTGTATCCCAAGGTATAGTTATTCCAGTTACACCTAATAGAAGAGCTACTATTGGCGTAAACGCAATCAAAATGATTAAATCGTTAGTTGCTACTTGAACTACTGTGTAAGCAGCATTTCCCTTTGTTAGGTGGCTCCAAACGAAAACCATCGCAGTACAAGGAGCCGCTCCAAGAATTACTGCCCCAGCTAAGTATTCAGTTGCAAGTTCAGTAGGGATAAAAGATTTAAAAATCACAAAGAAGAATAGCCAAGCTATACCAAACATGGTAAATGGCTTTATTAGCCAGTTCGTAATCCACGTAACGAATAACCCTTTAGGGTTTTTTCCTACATTTTTAACGCTTTGGAAATCTACCTTTAACATCATTGGGTAAATCATTAGCCATATTAGAACTGCTATTGGGATAGATACATTAGCATATTCAAGTTTGGCTAGAGTTTCAGGTACTTGAGGGATAAATTTGCCGATTAATACACCTGCTACCATGCATAAGAATACCCAAACTGTTAGGTACCTTTCGAAAAAGCCGATGCCTGTGCTTTTTTTTGCTACTTTTTGTTCTGTCATTTTTTACATCCTTTTCTTTATAAAAATTAAAAATTGGTTAATGTGTAATATGAATATATTATACATGGCTACGTATCAAAAATAATTGATACGTAAGATCTGAGAAAAACCATCTTTCGATGGTATCTTAGTTAAGCAATTAAAAAAGTCCAAATCCTAAATAATTGATGGATCCCTTAGGTTATCAAAATAATAGTCGTTAGGAACCTGCTTTTCATTTGGGGAAGTTATATCTCCCAATAAGTTGATGGTTCTCTTGCTTCCGTTTTTGCTTATTTTGTATAAAGTTAATTTGCCATCAGTTCTACTTTCTACTATGCCTGATTTGCACAAAATTTTCATATGATAGGACAGTGCTGATTGCCCCATATCAATTTTGTCTATTAATACACAGGCACACTTTTCACCATCTCTTAAGTGTTTAAGTATTTCTAAACGCTTTTCGTCGCTAAGCGCTTTAAATATAGCTGCATTATCTTTGTGGTTTAAGTTAGACATGTTTCTCCTTACACTTAACTATATTAGATATTTATAACATATAAACATCAAATAATTTTTATGTGTTTATTATAACATAAATATTATATCTGTCAACAATATATCAATTTTTTTTAATATGTGTTTGGCTTATGCTTTAATCATCAAGAAATTCTCACATTTTATATGTACAATTATGCCTTGCAGGAAGAAGGGGTTACTTGTCTCTGTAGTAAATTCTACTTTCTAGAAACAGCTCTTACAAAATATAGAGAATTGTCTATTATCAGTATTGAAATACATATTCTGCAAGAGTATAATATTATAAAGCCCCAATAATGAAAGTGGGAAATATATGAAAAGTATAATTGACTTAATTTATCCAAAGAATATATATTGTATTTGCTGTGGAGCTATAATTGATAATAAATCGAAATATTCTATATGTGATAAATGTATTCGAAAAATTCACTGGATTGAAGACAAATTTTGTGAAAAGTGTGGTAGAATTATTGAAAGAGATTATGTCGATACCAGATGTAAGGATTGCAAGAGTAAAGCGCATCAGTTTAATCAAGGTTATGTTTGTACAAAATATGGATTGTACGAAAGAGTCTTGATGATGGATTATAAATATGGCGATAAGGCCTATATTGGAAAGATATTGGCGGAGATTATGGCTGAGAGGATAGCTGTAGAAACTTTAGAAGTAGATTTAATTATTCCAGTGCCAATTCACGCAAGTAGAAAGAAAAAAAGAGGATATAATCAAGCCGAAATTCTTTCGAAAGAAATAGGTAGAAAACTAGGGAAAAGAAATCTAAATACAGCAGTTATTCGAACAAAGAAAACAAAGCCTATGAAATCTCTAAACGTAAATGAAAGAGAAGAAAATGTGATGAAGGCTTTCCAAATTAGGGGTAGGTATAGAGAGGATCTAATTGGAAAAAAAGTGTTATTAATAGATGATATTTATACAACAGGCAGTACAGCTAATAGTTTGTCAAGATTATTGGTAGAAGAAGGGGTCAAGGAAGTAAATGTTCTTACCTTTGCTGCCGGCAAAAATCAGTAAATAACTTATCAGGTCTGTGATTGAAAGTCCAAGCCAGCTGCGGGCAAAAGGACCCACGTAAGCTATCTGTAGAATGGGTAGTGATCATGGCGTAGCTTAGAAGTAAGTCCTCCGGAAACCGGATAAAGGCGAGTGTGGGGTCAAAGATCAGGTCAGCTGTTAAGTTATTTTATAAATTATAGTTGGTTAATATATGTAGTATTTACGTAAGCGGAAATCGTAAATCATATTAGCCGATTAACCTAATGTATAGCTAGTTGCCAGTAATGGCTTTCAGAAGAAAGAGAAGGTGCATAATGAAAACTACTATTGTGTGTAAGAATATCCATGTAAGTGATGACTTTAAGGATGTTGTAGAAAACAAAATTGACAAGTTAGACAAGTACTTTATAGACGGAACTGGAGCAACAGTGGTGCTTTCTGCAGGAAAAAATTGGCAGAAAGTAGAAGCAACAATTAGAACTAAGGGTTCAATCTTTAGAGCTGAGCAAGAAGCCCATGATTTAGGTGAGGGCATTGATAGTGTAGTAGAAAAATTAAGCTCGCAAATGTCAAAATTCAAAAGTAAGCTTCAAAGAAAACATAAAGAGTATAAGGAACAAGAGTTAGTATTTGCGGACTGGCCTGAAGAAAAAGAAGAGCCAGCAGAAGTAATTAAAACAAAAAGTTTTACTCTTCACCCTATGAGTGTTGAAGAAGCTATTATGCAAATGGAACTTTTAGGGCATGAATTCTTTGTTTTCTTAGATGGAAATACAGGAAAAGTAAACGTAGTATATAAGAGGAAAAATGATGATGGGTATGGCTTAATTGATCCTGACTATAAGTAAATAATAAAATAAGCCCGAAAGGGCTTATTTTATGTAAGGGGTAAAGGATTAAGCTTATTTGGAAGTAGCCTACTCAATTTAGGAGGAAAAGTGAACGAAGCGATTAACCAAATAATTACACAACTAACTAATTCAATATCTATGGCAACAATATTTGATATATTAATAATGTCATTTATCATATATAAGATACTTGGATTCATAAAAGAAAGTAGGGCAGGACAACTGGTTAAAGGTCTGTTGCTAATTATTGCGGCCACTGTACTTTCGGATTGGTTTAAGCTGTACACTCTAAACTGGATACTCGATGAGGCTATGACTATTGGAATTTTAGCTCTAGTAATTTTATTCCAACCAGAGCTTCGGAGAGGGCTTGAGCAAGTAGGAAGGACAAATATAACTTCTTCGATTAAAACTATAACTGAAGGAGAAGGGAAACAGATAATAGAAGAATTATTATTAGCACTAGACAGTATGTCTTCAAAAAAAATTGGTGCACTAATAGTAATAGAAAGAGTGACGGCTTTAGATGACATTGCTAACACGGGAACTTTTTTAGATGCGAAGATAACGGCACAACTTCTTGAAAACTTATTTTATTCAGGAAGTCCACTTCATGATGGTGCAGTGATTTTTAGGGGAACAAAGATACTGTCTGCAGGTTGTGTTCTTCCTTTAACTGAAAACCCTGACCTTCCTAAAGAGCTAGGAACTAGACATAGGGCTGGGATTGGAATTACTGAGAATTCGGATGCAGTTGCAATTATGGTTTCAGAGGAAACAGGAGGAATCTCAATAACAGATGATGGAAATATAAAGAGAAAATTAAGTTTGGCTCAAGTAGAAAAAGAACTTGCTAGCTTGTTTACAGTAGAAAAAACAAATTTTGCAAAAAAATTCTTTAGCAAAAATAGAAAAAAGGGAGGTAATACTAATGTTTAAAAATAAAACGTTGAACATTGTGATTTCCTTAATTTTGGCTGTTGTATTATGGGCTTTTGTTGTGATAGTAATTAATCCTCAAGCAACCAAGACTTTTGAAGGGGTTCAGGTTCAGTTGCTAAATCAAGATGGCTTACAAGCTCGTGGGTTGGCAGTGGATAATTCCATAGACCAAGCTACAATTGATGTTGTTGTCGAAGGAAATAGTAATACTCTAAATACTATGACTGTAGAAGATATCACAATTACTGCAGATCTTTTTGACAGAAATAAAGGAGAAAACTCTATACCAATTGCAGTTCAAGTGCCAGAAGGAGTTCGGGTTCAATCTTTAAGTCAAGATAATATTATTGTTAATATTGAAGATAACATCACAATAGAAGAGGAAATAGAATTAAATATAATTGGAGAGCTACCAACTACATATAAGCTTAAGACAACCATATTAGACCCTAGTAAAATAGAGATTAGTGGCGCAGAGTCATTGGTAGAAAAAGTAGATAGAGTAGTAGTAGAAGTGAATGCTGAAGACATAACCAGTACAAGTGTAAAGGTTACAGGCGCTGTTAAGGCATATAATAGTGAAGGTATAGAAATTCAAGGATTAAAATTATCTAGTAGTATTATAAATGCTACATTAGAGTTTACGGTAGAAGAGATAGAAGATGAATTGGAAACAACCTCTATTCAATATTCTTCAGAAGACATAAGTGTTAATAACTTGAATGAAGAGTTGAATGCTTCGATAAGTGCAGGAAATATAAGTGTAAAGGTTACGGGAAGTAAAGAAGCCATCAATGATTTAAAGAAGGGGGATATATTACTGTCTGTAAACTTAGATGGGTTAAGTGAAGGAACCTATTCAGTAAAAATAAACTCTACAACTAATAAAGCATATAGTAAAATAGAAGTCTCACCATTAAATATTGAAGTGACTTTAACAATTAAAGAAGGAGGAAATGATGAGTAAACTTTTTGGAACTGATGGGGTTAGGGGCATAGCTAATAAAGAATTAACTCCAGACTTGGCCTATAATTTAGGTAAAGCAGGAGCTATTGCCTTGGCAAAGGAAAATCAAGGAAAAACTCCCCTAGTTTTGATTGGCAAGGATACAAGAATTTCTGGAGATATGTTAGAGGATGCTTTAGCTGCGGGAATTATGTCTGTAGGAGGAAATGTTGGCAAATTAGGGGTTCTTCCTACTCCTGCCATTGCATATCTCGCTAGATATTATAAAGCAGAAGCTGGGGTAGTTATTTCGGCCTCCCACAATACTTTTGAATATAATGGAATTAAATTCTTTAATGGAAAAGGATTTAAACTGGGAGATAGTATAGAAGATGAAATAGAAGAGATGATTTTTAGAGGTGTAGGTGGTATAGATAGCCCTATTGGAAAAGAAATTGGTAGAGTTGTTAATTTTGAAGAGGACCCTAAGGAATTATATATAGAGTCTTTATTAAGAACTACCGAAGTAAGCTTGAAAGGAAAGAAAATTGTACTTGATTGTGCCAATGGTGCTTCATCAGAAATAGCACATAAAGTATATGAAAGATTGGGAGCTGAGGTAATAACCATATCAAACTCGCCAGATGGTGTAAATATAAATGAGGCGTGTGGATCAACACACCCAGAGGAATTGCAAAAAGTTGTAATAGAAAATAATGCTCATATTGGGATGGCTTTTGATGGGGATGCAGATAGGTTGATTGGTGTTGATGACAAAGGCAGAATTGTTGATGGTGATAAGCTTATTTGTATATGTGGAAGAAGATTAAAACAAGAGAATAAACTTAAGAATGACGAAATAACAGTTACAGTTATGAGCAATGTAGGATTACATAGATTTGCTGAAGAAAATGGAATAAATGTGACTGTAACGAAAGTAGGGGACAGGTATGTACTTGAAAGTATGGTGAAGACAGGTTCTGTTTTAGGGGGAGAGCAGTCAGGACATATGATTCTTCTAGATCATACTACTACTGGAGATGGAGTCTTATCCTCATTGCAGGTTTGTGAGACGGTAGTTAAATCCGGGAAAACATTTTCTCAGCTTTCAGATGAAATTAGTATTTACCCTCAAGTGCTCATTAATGCAAAAGTGTCAAATGATAATAAAAAGAAAATAGACAAAGATCAAGAAATACAAAGCTTGATTAAGACTGGGGAAGAAAAACTATCCCACAGGGGAAGGATATTAATTAGGCCTTCTGGGACAGAACCTGTTGTAAGAGTAATGATAGAAGGTCAAAAAATAGATGAAATTGAAAAAATGGCAAAAGAGTTGGCTGATTTAATTCAGAAAAAATATGAAATTTAAGAAGTGAAATATGCAAAGATAAATATAAGTAAAGAGCATTTATATAGGGGAATTGGATAAGGCTATTTACCTACTTATGTATATTGCTGAATGAAATATCAAAAGTAGAAATATCTTTTGAATTATGCTGATGAAAAAAGCTTAGTGAATTTATTACAAATGTTATTTGATTTTGTAATAAAAAGCTAGGCTTTTAGATTATTTGAATAGTAATAAGTGAAAATATTTTCGAACCGTAAATGGAGTTTAGCAATAAGTCTTAGATATTTATGATTAAAATATTGAACTAGTAAAAGTCACGCTGATTTCTTAGAAATATTTAAAAATTAACAAGGTAGATGACAATAAGTCAAAAAGACTTTAAAAAGCTTAAGTAATGTATTATAATATATAATGTTATTTACAGAAATATAGGATAGAAGAAAGCTATCAAAGAGTAAGAAAAGAGGAGCATATGTGCGGAATAGTAGGATATATAGGAAGCGAAAGCAAGGCTAGGGGAGTTCTTATCGAAGGACTAACAAGTTTAGAATATAGAGGATATGATTCATCAGGAATAGCAATTGTTTCTGAGGGACAGATGTTTTTGAGAAAAGAAATGGGGGGATTAGACTCATTAAAAGAAAAAATAAAGGATGAAGTCTTTGATGGTAGCATTGGAATAGGCCATACACGATGGGCAACTCATGGGGCCCCTTCAACAATAAACTCTCACCCACACCTTTCTGAAAATGGAAAGATTGCAGTAATTCATAATGGGATTATTGAAAATTATTCTGAAATAAAAGAGTGGCTTGTTAAGGAACATAAAATTAACTTTGTTTCAGAAACAGATACAGAAGTAATAGCTCAGCTTATAGGTGTAATTTACAAAGGCGATCTTCATATGGCTGTGCAAGATGCCGTTGCAAAGATGAGGGGAGCATATGCTTTAGGAGTGATTTCTGAGGATGAACCTGATAAAATAGTTGCTGTAAGAAAAGATGCTCCATTGGTTGTAGGGTTAGGAAAAGGGGAAAACTATATTGCTTCAGATGTTCCGGCCATATTAAAGCATACAAGAAAAGTATATTTTATTGAGAATGATGAAATAGTTGTACTTACAAAAAATCATGTAGAAATTTTTGATGAACAAGGTGAAACTATTACTCATGAGATTAAGCATATTGATTGGGATGTAAATGCAGCTGAAAAAGGTGGATTTGAACACTTTATGCTTAAGGAAATCCATGAGCAGCCTAAGGGAATTAGAGAAACTTTAAATCAAAGACTAACTGAAGATGGAGAGATTAAGTTAGATGGAATAAGTTTGACAGCTGAAGAAATTAAGAATTTTAGTAAAGTGTATATAGTAGCTTGTGGAACTGCTTATCATGCAGGGCTAGTAGGCAAATATGTAATAGAAAAGATGGCGGGAATACCTGTAGAAATTGATGTGGCTTCAGAATTTAGATATAGAGATCCTTTTGTAGATGAAAAAACTTTATTCATTGCTATAAGCCAGTCAGGGGAAACCCTTGATACATTAGCGGCACTTAGAGAGGCTAAGAGAAAGGGCGCTAGAGTTTTATCCATTGTTAACGTAGTAGGAAGCTCTGTTGCAAGAGAGTCAGATGATGTGTTCTATACTTGGGCTGGACCTGAAATAGCTGTTGCTTCGACAAAAGCTTATACAACACAACTACTTTGTTTATACTTAATTGCCTTATATATGGGTAAGAGCATTGGAAGAATAACTGATGAGTATTACTCAGATATTATTGAGCAGTTAAAAGTTGTGCCAGAAAAAATTGAAGAAATTTTAGGAAAAGAAGATGAAATTAAAAAAATTGCAGAAAGATTTTATAGTAGAGAAAAGGTTTTCTTTATAGGAAGAGGAACTGATGCAGCGGTTGCATATGAAGCTTCTCTAAAACTGAAAGAAATTTCTTATATAAATTCATTTGCGATTGCTGCAGGAGAATTAAAACACGGGACTATAGCGTTGATGGAAGAAGAAGCCTTAGTGTTTGCTCTGGCAAGCCAGGATTTTTTGCTAGAAAAGATGGTTTCAAATATTGAAGAAATTAGAGCTAGAAAAGCATTTGTAGTAGGCTTGGCAAAAGAGGGAAAGGTGGAAGTTGAAGAAAAGTGTGATGAGATTCTTTACGTTCCAGATTGTGCAGATGAAATTAGTCCTTTACTTACTGTAATCCCAATGCAGATTTATTCATATTATGTAGCCTTGTTTAGAGGCTGTAATATAGATAAGCCTAAGAATTTAGCCAAGTCAGTAACAGTTGAATAGTTAAAAGCAGTTGGACAGATTATATGATTTGTCCAACTATTTATTAATAGAGAAGTTGAAATTCTATAAAATAAAACAGATATTAGAACAGATAAAGGTGTACGATAAAAAAGATGTCATCAGTTCTTATGGAAATAGAAACAAATTAAAAAATTAATTAAAACGAACTTTAAAAGAATAAAAACCAAAAGGAGAAAAGAAAATGAATTATGACGTTAGAGATATTAGCTTAGCTGCAGAAGGCCACAGAAAGATTCAATGGGTTAAAGAACATATGCCTTTGTTGGCGGGTCTTGAAGAGGAATTTTTGAAGACTAAACCTTTTGAAGGAGTAAGGATTACTCTATCCATACATATGGAGGCAAAGACAGCATATCTTTGTAAAGTATTAGTTGCAGGAGGAGCAGATTTAAGAGCTACTGGTAGTAATGTGCTTTCGACAAAAGATGATGTGGCAGCAGCATTGGCTGACAGTGGTATCCCTATCTTTGCATATTATAATGCTACAGAAGAAGAATACCATAATCATTTAATTAAAGCTTTGGAGCATAAACCTAATATTATAATTGACGATGGCGGAGATTTGATTTCGATATTACATAATGAAAGAGAAGACCTTGCAACTGAAGCATGGGGAGGATGTGAGGAAACTACTACTGGTATCTTAAGGTTAAGGGCAATGGACAAAGCAGAACTTTTAAAGTTTCCAATGCTAGCGGTAAATGATGCAGACTGTAAACACTTATTCGATAATAGATATGGAACAGGGCAATCTGTTTGGGATGCATTAATGCGAACCACTAATATCATCATTGCAGGAAGTACTGCTGTTGTTGGTGGCTATGGCTGGTGTAGTAAAGGTATAGCCATGAGAGCAGCTGCTCTTGGCGCGAAGGTTATTGTGACAGAGATAGATCCAGTTAAAGCTATAGAGGCAAAGATGGATGGCTTTGAAGTAATGAAAATGGAAGATGCAGCACCTTTTGGAGACTTCTTTGTTACAGCTACTGGTTGTGCAAATACAATTAGTGTAGAACATATGAAGAAGATGAAGGATAATGCAATATGCTGTAATGCGGGTCATTTTGATGTGGAAGTAGATATTAATGGCTTAAGAAAAATAGCAATAAAGGAAGAAGAAGTAAGAAATAATATTACTAGGTTTACTCTAGAAAATGGAAGAGGCGTAAATATTATAGCTCAAGGCAGATTAGTAAATATTGCTGCAGGTGATGGTCACCCTGCAGAGATTATGGACTTAAGTTTTGCAGTTCAAGCTTTATCGGCGCTTCATATTTTAAAGAATAAGGGAAAGCTTCCAAATAAGTTGATTGATGTCTCTGAAGAGATTGATCAACTTATAGCAAAAAGAAAGCTAGATAGCTGGGGAGTTTCTATTGATACACTTACTGAAGAGCAGGAAGAATACCTTAATGGGTGGAAGATTGATTAGTTTGATTTGAAAAGTTAGCTTAGGAAGAAATAATCCAATAAATATGTGCTAAAAGAGATTTTTTAAAGTCCATAAATTACCCTCCTTGCGGGATAACCGGTAAGGAGGGTAATTTTTAAATTCTAATCAAATTTTTTCAAAAGGATACTTTACTGGGAGTACCCACATAGTGAGCTAAGTGTTGTAGGTAAGTAAAGTTGACATTAAGTGATCTACTTAGAGTTAAAGATTATATTGCCCGCTTCAACAGAGGCTAGGGCGTCTTTGCAATAAAAATCTGCACCTATTTTTATTGAATACTCCTCTGTAAGAACTGCTCCTCCTACCATAACTTTACAGTTTGGGGATACGGCCTTAATTGCAGTAATGGTTTCTTCCATGCTTTCTAAAGTAGTTGTCATGAGAGCACTTAAGCCTACAAGCTGAAGGTTATGTTCTTTTACAGCTTCAACTACTGTTTCAGGGGGAACATCTTTACCCAGGTCGATTATGTTAAAGCCATAGTTTTCCATTATTACCTTAACAATATTTTTTCCTATATCGTGGATATCACCCTTTACAGTTGCAATTGCAACTGTACCCTTGCTAACCTGGGATTCTCCAGTGATAGCTAGATGCTCTTTAATTATGTCAAAGCCACCTTGGGCAGCTACAGCGGAGTATATTAATTGGGGTAAGTAGATTGTTCCTTTTTCAAATTCCTTTCCTACTTTATCTAATGCTGGTATTAAATAGTTATTTATTATTTCTAGTGGGGATTCACTCTTTAGCAATTCTTTGGTGCTAGCAGATACAGATTCTTTTAAGCCATTTTCGATGGAAGCTGTAATAGTAACCTGAGGTGAATTTCTACTATCATTTAAAGGGACAGTATCATTGCTAGACGGCATTGAGCCTGTAGTTTTAACTGTTAAGGCATTATCTGTACTTGCTTTTACTTCTGTACTTCTTTCTTCAGAATATCTATTGATATAACTGGCAGAGTTAGTATCTTTGTTTTTTAAAAGGTTAAATGCGTAGATTGAGGACATCATATCGTCGCTATTAGGGTCAATTATTGGTAATGTTAGGCCTGCCTCCATTGCTAAGGTTAAAAAGGTCCTGTTAACTATATTACGATTAGGGAGCCCAAAGCTTATATTTGATACGCCTAAAGTGGTTTTTAATCCTAATTCATGAGTTACTATTTTAACGGCTTTTAGTGTTTCGTCTGCTTGAGCTTGCTCAGCAGAGGCAGTTAAAGTAAGGCAGTCTATATATACATCTTCTTTTTTTATTCCATACGAAAGGGCTTTACTTAAAATCTTTTTTGCAATTTCGATTCTTTTTTCTGCAGTTTTTGGAATACCCTCTTCATCTAAAGTAAGGCCAATTACAGCAGCGCCATACTTATAAACTATTGGTAAAATTTCTTCAAGATTTTTATCTTCTCCATTAACAGAATTAACAATAGCCTTACCGTTATACACTCTGAGTGCAGCCTCTATTGCTTTTGGGTTAGAAGAGTCGATTTGTAGCGGAGTATCTGTAACACTCTGAATCTTTTTTATTACCTTTGGCAGAACCTTTTCTTGATCTAAGCCTGGGACACCAACATTTACATCTAGAATATCAGCGCCAGCCTCTACCTGTTCAATAGCCTGTTTAAGTATGTAATCCCAGTCTTCTTCTAAGAAAGCTTTTTGAAGTCTTTTTTTTCCAGTTGGATTTAATCTTTCCCCAACGACACAGACTCTATCTAGTTCAACTGCCTTAGTTCCACTACAAATTATAGACCTAGGAGTTATTGAAGGTTTGTTAAAGGCTTCTTTTTCAAGTTCCTTTAAATTTGCAACTAACTTAGAAATATGTTCAGCTTCAGTTCCACAGCAACCGCCAACCATTGAAACCCCTAGGTTTCTATAGGATGCTAGGCTGGACGCAAATTGATCAATATCAATATTATATTTCCCGGTTGCAGGGTCAGGCAAACCAGCATTTGGTTTTACTAAAATAGGTAAGTCTGTTAATTTTGAAAGTTGCTCCGCAAGAGGATAAATCTCTATTGGACCTAGTGAACAGTTTATTCCTATGGCATCTACCTTTAACCCCTCTAATGTAGCCACCATAGTCTCTAAGCTTACACCTGTAAAAGTCCTACCATTTTCTTCAAAAGACATTGAGACATAAACAGGAAGAGAAGTGTTTTCTTTTATTGCAAGTACAGCGGCTTTCAGCTCATATAAATCTGTCATAGTTTCAACAATAATAAGATCTGCCCCATGTTTTTCTGCACTCATGGCAGTTTCTTTATAGGCTTCATAAGCTTCTTCAAAAGTAAGGCTACCCATTGGTTCAATTAACTGGCCAAGGGTGCTCATGTCAAAGGCGATTCTCACTGGTTTAGTTGCTTCCATAGTAGCCTCTCTAGCAATTTCTAAGCAAGTCTTTACGGCTTCGTCTAAAGGCATATTCATTTCTTTAATTTTTAATGGGTTTATTGAAAAAGAATTGCAGAATATAATATGAGAACCAGCATCCACATACCCTTTGTGTATGTTTTTTAGAATTTCTCTGTTATTAAAGCCAAAAAGCACAGTATTCTCTCCAGGTTTAAGGCCGTGTTTTTGTAGCATAGTGCCTAAGGCTCCATCTAGGATAATTGTTTCGGTCATAATGTTTAAGTCCTTTCTTAGTTTTCAGTTTTGGTTAGCAATGCCTAAGCATTACGAACCCATGTCAGTAGGTGAGTTATAGTAACTAGATTACAATAGGTCTTTGATTTTATCATACACCCTTAGACTAACATCTGCTTTATTCATGGTATAAAGATGTATGCCATCTACACCATTATTAAGTAAATCTCTAATTTGGTTGGCAGCAAATTGAATACCTGCTTCATATAATAAATCTGGATCATGCTCATTTGTGCTTATCATTTTAGTAAACTCAATAGGCAGGCTAGCTCCACTAAGCGCAACTGTTTTTTTTATTTGTGCAGTTGTAACTATTGGCATTATTCCTGCTGAAATAGGTACATTTATACCCGCTTTTCTAACCTTTTCAGTAAATGAATAGAATAACTGGTTGTCAAAAAATAACTGTGAAATCAAGACCTTTGTACCTGCACCAATTTTGTATTTTAGATTTTGGATGTCCTCTAATAAGTCATTGTTTTCGTAATGTCCTTCAGGATAGCAGGCTCCAAGTATTTCAATATTATCCTGACACTGTCTTTGAAGCTCAATGGCAAGTTGGTTGGCATATTTAAAATCTGTTTTTCGATGTTCTTCAGGTAGTTTGTCTCCTCGTAGCGCCATGATATTTTCAATATTATTCTCTGTATATCTACTTATCATTACTTTTACGTCATCCCGTGATGAATTTACACAGGTTAAATGTGCTACAGTCTCTATTCCAAAGCGATTCTTTATATTACTAGTAATCTCACAGGTTAAATTGTTTACTAAACTTCCACCAGCACCATAGGTAACACTGATAAAGTCTGGACTCAAATTTATAAGCTTTTCGACAGTGTCATAAATCGATTGAATATTGCCAGTTCTTTTTGGCGGGAAAATTTCTAAAGAAAATACAGGCTTTCCTTCTTTAAACATTGATGATATCTTCATTGTTTTACCTCACATCATATAATAAATTACATGTGTTCCTTTCTGCTGAAATATATATGGTTGAAATTAAATGCTGCCATAGTCTTAGCACTTACAATGGAATGTCTATAGACATTGTTTATTTGTATATTCTAATAATAAGATTACATTAAGAAAGAAGAAGAGTCAAGGCAGAAGAGCTTATTAAAAGTTTACATTACTGAAAAAGGCGTTAATTATAGATAGGAGAACTATAGACCTATAGGCCTGTAGTATATGTGTAACGGATAGGGGTTTTGTTAAGGAAACCTTAGAACTGAAAATATCAAATAGATAAGCAATAATTTTTTCCTTGGGAATAGTAAACAACTAAAACAATGTTAATGTTTTGACGAATAGATTTTAATGTTTCTTTATAAGAAATGAAAATAAAAGCACAATTGTTATATTCGATAGCAAGATTATCACATCAGAAAAGCAATATCTGTATTGTTAATAATATAACATTGTTTTATAATATATTTATCAAGCTTGAAAAATATTAAATCGAAATAACAGATTAGAAAAGGAGGCCTAATTCCATGAGTAGTATCAGAAACTTCTTTGGCACTATTAAACAAGAGTGGGAAAACTATAACGAGTTATATAAAGCCGTTATAAGAAATCCATATGTTTAATATAAACTAAGAAGAAACAGAAACAAAAACAAGTGGTGGCTAATTGAATATAGGGAAACCCAAGACAATAGTTTTTACTTTTTAACTCTCAAGAAAATACTTGAGAGTTTTTTTTGGAATAATTGTAAAAATATTGTATAATATTATAAGAGATATTATAAAAGAGAAAGGAGCATGTATGTATTTTAAAGAAAAAATCGAAGACTTAATTCGTAGTCTTTCAGCAGCAGAAGAGTTAGTTGAAAAATTCTCTCCTACTGTTATAAAAGCTGATGAAGAAGAGTTAAAGTCTTATATTGCATTTGAAGCAGAGTCTTGGATGCTAAATAGAAGAAAAGAAGTTAATGGCGGAATAATTACTACGATGTTTGATATGGCAATGGGTGTTACTGCAAATGCTTGTCTTGAAAAGGGGAAACAGGTAACTACTGCTGGACTGAATGTAAGTTATATTAGACCATTTACAAATCATGACTATACAATCGTTAGTGAGATTTCAAATGCAGGTAAAACATTAATTAGGGTATATGCAAAGGCTATTGACACTGAAACGAAAACTGTTATGGCTCTTTGTACTGGTGATTTTGTGCCATACAAGGAAAAAGATAAAGAGGTAGAGTAAATAAATGACAGTAAGGATATGGCCAGAACCTTTTAACATTGGACCTATTAGACCGCCAAGTGAAGCGGAAAGCCTATTGCTTCAGATAACGGCAGGTTGCACATGGAATAAGTGCAAGTTTTGTAATTTGTATAGAGGAACAAGCTTTAAGGCATTTTCGGTAGATGAAGTTAAAGGGACTATTGACAAGATGGCAGAATATAGGGACATGATTAGTGCGTATAAAACCTCAGATGATAAGTGGGACATGGAAAGTCTATATAAGGAACTGAGATATATCAATGATCCTTATAAAAAAAGCTGCGCTCAGCAAATAGCTTATTGGGTTATAAATGGAGGGAAGACTGTTTTTCTTCAAGATGGAAATGCAATGATTCTTTCTAATGGAAGGCTTTCAGATGTATTACACCATTTGAAATCCAGGTTTCCAACTATTGAGAGGGTTACCTCTTATGGTAGAGCAAAGGATTTATCTAGACTTTCGGTAGAAGACCTGATCCAATTAAAAGAAAGTGGCCTTACAAGGATACATTCTGGGTATGAATCGGGAGATGACCAGGTACTAAAATTAATAAATAAGGGTGTTACTCAAGAAGAAGAAATTGATGCAGGGAAAAAGGTGAAAGCTGCCGGGATTGAACTCTCTCTTTACTTTATGCCGGGAATTGGAGGACGAGATTTATCTACACAGAATGCCGAAGGCATGGCGAAAGTTGTAAGGGCTGTTAATCCAGATTTTCTGAGGATAAGAACTACTGCAGTAAAAGAAAATACTGAACTTCATGTGGCTTATACTAATGGGAATTTTGTGTTAGCAAGTGATGATGCTAAGGTGAAAGAGATTAGAACTATTATTGATAAGGCCGGAAATGTGAACACTGAAATAAAAAGTGACCATAT
Source organism: uncultured Oscillospiraceae bacterium (assembly GCA_964370075.1). GTDB lineage: Bacteria > Bacillota > Clostridia > Peptostreptococcales > Anaerovoracaceae > CAYJHC01. The sequence goes on from CAYJHC010000009.1 coordinate 16,791, forward strand.
TGTAAATTTACTTCCGGATATTGAAGGAAATATCACAGAAGATAAATCTAAACTTTTAGCGATTATTGATGGCTACCTCAATCTTTCTGATAAGGATAGAAAACTATTTCAATACGCAAGAAGAATGAACATGGTTCTTTCGGTTAGCGACTTAAATATATTAGAGGATAGTACTAAGGCTTCAATATATGAGAAGATTGCTAAAACAGAAAGTGATATGGCATGGGACTATAAGATGAATCGAATGATTAGTAGGTATATTTAACTTAAATTCCTATATAGCTTTTGGGAAAATAGAGGAGTTGATACAAAATGAAGTTAGGTTAACCTTCTTCAGAAATGGAAAAGGTAATAATAATAAATAATATCTAATGTGAAAAAAGGAGGAGAATATGTTAGCGAAAAAAGTTAGTGAATTATTAAATGATCAGGTAAACAAAGAACTGTATTCGGCGTATTTGTATTTAGATATGTCAAACTACTACAAAAATGAGGGCCTTGATGGATATGCTAATTGGTATAAAATTCAAGCGCAAGAGGAAAGAGATCACGCTATGTCATTTATGGAGTATCTGCAGCTAAATGGGATCCCGGTTGTGCTAGAGGCTATTGATAAACCAGACAAAGAGTTTAAAAGCTTCATTGATCCATTAAATATTGGGTTTGAGCATGAGCAATATGTTACTAGTTTAATTAATGATATTTATGCTGCTGCTTATGAAGTGAAGGATTTTAGAACTATGCAGTATTTGGACTGGTTTATAAAAGAACAAGCAGAAGAAGAAGATACTGCTTCAAATATGATTAGAAAGTTTGAACTTTTTGGTGGAGATCCAAAGGGGCTTTATGCTTTAGATGCTGAATTTGCAGCTAGAACTTATACTCCATCAGCTCCAGTTCTATAAGTAAAGAAAAAATAGAAGGTTATTTACTAAAAACATAAAATCCATAGACTAACCTTAGAGGTAGGTCTATGGATTTTTGAATTGTGAATCATTGTAATTGTTGAGATGATTATGCAACATGGATATGTCAATTTGAGTAGAGGTGTAGCGTTTGGTAATAAAATCTCTATTAATGTAATCAACAAAGATGACCTTTTTTTCGCCATATAAGATTGCAATACCTCGCTTAATACCTTTCAAGGGAAATAGTTTTGATAAATATTTTGTCGCATTTTTTAAATCAGAATCTTGCCTATGAAGAAATTTGAACAGTCTTCCTGTAGAGTTAAACTCTAGACAGTCTGTAGCCATAACATCACGAAGTTGATCGACCCCAAAGTGGTTGAAGGTTTCGAATATGAGCTTGGCATAACTTTCTATATCTGTTCCGTGAGGGACATTAGGAACAGATTCAAAAAAATCGAAGGGGCTTAGCTGACTTTTTTCTATGAGAAAGTCAACTGTTTTTATAAATCTTTGAGAGTTATATAATCTTTCTAGGGAGTCCTCGGCTGATTTTATTTTGGCTAAATCGCCTGAAGAAATATATGGTGTTGAAATAACTTCGTAGGGAGGCGATTCTATGTATTGACAAGGAAAATCCTCTCTAAAGGTCTTCATAGTACTACCGCTAAGGATTTTTAGAAAACCAAGTTGTAACATATGAGATTTTAAATTAAAAATTGTATTAAACCCTTTTTTAAAGCTATTTAAATCTTCTAAGGGTAAGCCAGCTATTAGATCGATATGGATATGCATATTATTGAACTTAATGAGTTTGCTAATATTTTTAAGTAGCACATTAGTGTTAGTTTTTCTATGTATCGCAGATAGGGTGATTTCGTTTATACTTTGAATTCCTATTTCCAACTGGACTCTTCCAACAGGCATTTTTTCTAAGATTTTTAAGCTAGATTCTTTTAGAATATCTCCAGCAATTTCAAAATGAAAGCAAATATCCGTATCTAACTTGCTTATATACTCCCATATTGCATTAGCATGTTTGCTATTTGCGTTGAAGGTTCTATCTACAAACTTTATAGTTTTTGTGGAAGAATTGATTAATAAATCAAGGTTTTTAAATGCTATTTCTAAGGGGAAAAGTCTAAGTTTTCCACAACTTCCTGAGAGGCAAAAAGCACACCTGTAAGGGCAACCTCTAGAAGTTTCAATGTATGAAATTCGACCACCTAAATGGTCAAAATACTCTTTAGAATAAAGATTTTCATATGTAGCGTAGTGGGAAGGTCTTGTTGGAGAGTAAATCTCAGTAAGTTTAATTAACTTTCCATTATCAAGAAAGGCAATATTACTACCTTTACTTAAGTCGTTGGCAAATAATGCCTTAAGATTTTTTTCTGTAGTATATTCTCCTTCACCAAGAGAAATACAGTCAATGCAGGTGTTTTTTTCAAGAAGCTTTTTTGCATTATGTTCAGCTTCGGGCCCTCCAAGAAGAATTTTCACCTTTGAGTCAAGAATCTTTAGTTTTTTGCATATTTCAAGAATTTTGGTAATATTCCATATATAACATGAAAAGAGAACAACCTTAGGTTTGTTCTTTAATATTTCTATAGCACAGGCCATAGATTCTTTGTGTATGGTACTTTCATATATCTTGCAATTAAATTCGCTGTTCCTCAAAGATTCATAAATATACCAAATACCTAAGGATGAGTGAACATACTTAGAGTTAAAAGAGCATATGACAATGTTTTTGTTAGAAACTGTATTATTCATTGATTACCTATTTTCTTCTAGCTTGGTGCAGAGTAAGAACATCACGGGGCGCTTGTGTTTAGACAGATAAACTATTCGAAAGGAAGAAAAATAGGTACTCTGTTCTTATATGTGGCTTGATATTTAAACCCTAGTGATTTTAAATACTCACTACCTTCTTTAAACCACTCTGTGATTTGATTAGGTCGGTGAGAATCTGAGCCCAGTGTAACAATTTCTCCGCCAAGACTTTTGTAAAGCTGCAAAATCTCTTTAGAAGCGAGGGTTCTTGGGTAAAGATTATATCGAATGTGAGAAGTATTTAGCTCTAGTCCTTTTCCGTTGTGTATTAACTTCTTTAATATTTCTTCGATAATGTCCATTGAAGAATCATAGGTTTTATTAAAATTTTTTGACTTGAAATAAGGAACACCATCTTCATTGAAATAGTTTAACTCGCCGATATATCGGTCAATTACATTCATATGCCCTAACACATCAAAGTTCATAAACTCATCCAAACAGTCATGGCAGTATTTATAAAACATAGGGATTATTTCTGAGGGGTCGAATTTTTCATAATCAACCATATATAAGTCATCACCATACATGCAATGAAAAGAGCCTAAGATAAAATCATAGGGGAAACTAGAAACTTCTTTTTCACATTTTTTTGCAGTTTCTCCATGTTGTATTCCTATTTCTAACCCTTTAACAACTCGAATTTTATCTTTAAACTCGTCTTCTAAAGAAAGTAATGCACTATGATATGCAGGAGCATCAATTTCAAATGCATAGTCTGGATAATCAGGGTCATAATGATCTGTTATGGCAAATTCTTTTACGCCTAACCTTATTGCTTCCTTTAGCATTTCTTCTGGTGGAGTAATTGAATCACTTGAAAAATCAGTGTGGTTATGGTAATCGTACATTTTTTCTCCTTATAAATCGAATGGGAAACATTTCCCGCACACTTCAGGTGAAGGTGTTACTTTATTTATTTTCTTACAGTGTTGTTGGCATTTGGCTTTATCTATTCCTATTGAAGATATAGCGTTTGCTGGACATGAGTCAATAGCGTTTTGGCTTACCCTAACATCTTCAGCCCCCAAATATTTAGAATCACTATCAATATACGGCAAAACATTTTCAAGATCTAAGGTTGCTATTTCATCTTCATCAAGGATTGCATAGTCTGCATCAACTAATACAGTGCTTAGCCTTCCTGCAAAACCAACCTCTGTATGGAAAGAACCTGCAATTCCAAACCTTCCAAGGCCAGCTGCAAAACCTGCAAGTTTCTGTGACCACTCTTCTCTGAAAACTTCCTCTTGCCAATCTGTAGGAATATTTGCGGGGGAATGAAGTCTTCCTACTTCATCTAGCGTATCGCTAATAATTCTGTTTAGAGTCATACATAATTTCATTGAGTCGAAATATGCGTTTGTCCACTCTTTAGAAGGCATTTCACCACCAAGATTACTTTTTGCTACTTTTTCATCATAGGGAAGGAAGAATACTATTGCAGTATTTCCTGGCCTGTAAATTTGCTTTGGATGCAGGCTTCTGCCTGACTCGAAAAAGTGCATAAACAGTGGGTGATGGACACTCACATAGCTAATTATAGGTGTACCAAAACGAGTCGAGCATTCAGGTAAGGTTTCATATTCTTTAACTGCTGCGTTTACATTAGCTATTATTCGCTTTTTTATATTTGACTCTGTACTGAAGTCTGGGTTCATAATATCCTCCAATTGTAAAAAAATATAACATTAATTTTGTTCATATGTTAAAATTATATTAGAATAATTGAAAAATGTAAAGATGAAAAGGAATAATTAAAAATGAGTAGATTAATTATAATCGATGGCAATAGCCTAATAAATAGAGCATATTATGCATTACAAAATCCTATGATGACTAAGGAAGGTATTTACACCCAAGGAATATTTGGATTTATAAATATGCTTACCAAAATAAATAAGGAATATGAACCTACCTATATAGGCGTTACTTTTGATTTAAAAGGCCCTACATTTAGGCACGAAGAGTATGAAGAATATAAGGCGGGCAGGAAGAAAATGCCTCCAGAACTTGCTATGCAAATTCCTTTGCTAAAAGATGTCCTTGATGCAATGAATATCAAAAGATTGGAGAAGCAAGGTTTTGAAGCAGATGATATTATAGGAACTGTTGCTAGAAAAGCTGAAGAAGAAAATATGGAAGTATTTATTATTACAGGTGATAAAGATGAGCTACAACTAGCTACAGATAATACAAAAATAGTCTTTACAAAAAAAGGTGTTTCTTTATTTGAAATCTATGATAGGGAAAAAATGATTGAAACATATGGCTTTACACCTGAACAATTTATTGACTACAAAGGGTTAATGGGAGATCAATCAGATAATATTCCAGGGGTTCCTGGTGTTGGAGAGAAAACGGCCTCTAAACTTATTCTTGAGTTTGGTTCAATTGAAAATGTTTTGGAAAATATTCATAATATTCCTAAGGAGGGGCTGAGGAAGAAGTTAGAAGAGAACAAACAACTAGCACTGATGAGTAAACGGCTAGCAACAATAAATACTAGCGTACCTATTGATATTGATTTTGAAGAGTTTATAGTCGAACCACCTAAAGAAAAGGACTTAATAAAATTATATAAGAAACTTGAGTTTAATAAGTTTTTAAAGCAACTTGCTGAAAGTGGAATAAAGGATGAAACTGACGCAGGTTCTAGTACTGAGAAGCCAGAGTATTCATTTATCAATTTTGATGTAGAGATAGTAAAAGGGCAAGCTGGGTTAGAAAAGCTTATCACGGCTTTTGAAAAGGAGAATACGGCTATAATTAAAGTTGTAGGCGATAATAATAGGAAAAATAAACCTGAAATAGAGGGCATAGTTTTTGGTATGGGAGGAGAAAAAAAGGCTTACTATTTAGCTTTGAATAATGACATAAAGAAAATAGAAGAAATAATAGAAATCTTAAATAAAAAAAGTCTGAATTTAATTGGGCATAATTTGAAAGATGACTTATATACACTAATGGCTTGGGGGTTGGAAAACTTCAAAATAAATTTCGATACAGCAATTTGTCAATATTTATTAGATCCAAGTAGAAGCAACTATGATTTATCAACTTTGGCAATTGAATATTTTCAAGAAAAGTTACAAGATGAAAAGGAATTTACAAAAAACAATGCTCAGATTGATATGTTCACAGATATAAATGAGGTGCTAGGAAAGCATTATGGGAAATGGTGCAGTACAATCTTCTCTTTAATAGAAATACTACGTAACCAAGTGAAAAAAGATGGTATGGAAGAACTTTTAGTTGATATCGAGCTACCATTAATAGAGGTTCTAGCATTTATGGAAGTTCAGGGAATTGCTTTAGATAAAGAACAGCTAAATTCAATTGGTAAAGTTATAGGAGATAAGCTAGAAATTTTAAAAGAGAAGATTTATGATTTTTCAGGGGAAGAATTTAATATAAATTCACCTTCACAATTAGGAGTGGTTCTTTTCGAGAAATTAGGGCTACCTCCTAGCAAGAAAACTAAAACTGGATATAGTACTAATGCAGAAGTTTTAGAAAAGCTTATGAATGAACATGAAATTGTCCCTTTGGTTTTAGAGTATCGAACCCTAGCTAAGCTAAAGGGGACATATGTTGACGGACTTATTCCAATGGCTCATGTTGATGGGAAAATACATGCTAATTTTATGCAGACAGTCACTACCACAGGTAGATTGAGTTGTATTGAGCCAAACCTTCAAAATATACCTATTAGACAGGAGTTAGGTAGAACTATTAGAAAGGCTTTTGTCCCTTCGGGGGAGACTTTTGTTTTGGTTGGGGCCGACTATTCTCAAATAGAGCTTAGGGTATTGGCTCATATGAGTGAAGATGAAAGTTTGCTAGAAGCATTTAACAAAGGAGAAGATATACATAAGGTAACGGCATCTAGGGTACTGGGTATTCCAGTAGAGGAGATAACTGTTTTAGAAAGAAGTAAGGCTAAGGCTGTTAATTTTGGCGTTATATATGGAATGAGTGCATTTGGCCTTTCCACTGAAATAAAAGTAACTAGAAATGAAGCTGATAGGTATATAAAAGATTATTATGAAAAACATGGCAAAGTAAAGCGGTTTATGGATGAAATGATTGCTAAGGGAAAAGAACTGGGCTATGTTACTACTATATTTAATAGGAGAAGATATATAAAAGAAATAAATGCATCCAACTTTATGACTAGGCAACTGGGAGAAAGATTGGCTATGAATAGTCCTATACAAGGAAGTGCAGCAGACATTATCAAAATAGCTATGAATAAAGTATATAAAGCTCTAAAAGAGGGGGAATATGAGTCAAGGTTAATACTTCAAATTCATGATGAATTAATTATAGAAACTCATAAAGATGAGTTGGAAATAATAAAAAAACTGCTGCAGAAGAACATGGAAGAGGCAATGAGACTTAAGGTTAATCTTGCGGTAGATGTTAATGTTGGTGAAAATTGGTATGAATTAAAGTAATAGGGCGCTATTCAGCCTAATATTTAGAAGATAGAAAAAATTAAAAGCTTAACTTGTATAAACTTAAATGATTAGTGGGAATAAAAAAGGAGGCTAGGATGAAGGTCATTGGAATAACAGGGGGCATTGGAAGTGGCAAGTCAACTGTTTCAGAGTACTTGATTAAACTAGGATATGAGGTGTTAGATGCAGATAAAATTGCAAGAGAAATAGTAAAAGAAGGCTCTCCTGTTTTAAAAAGGTTATCAGAAGCATTTGGACAAGAAATAATAATAGATGGGAAATTAGATAGAAAAGCTCTAGCGGCTAAAGCTTTTTCTTCTAAAGATAAAAGGGATTTGTTAAATAAGATAACCCATGAAGAGATACGCCTTTCTATGAAAAAGCAAATTGAAAATAAAAAGGGGTTAATATTCATTGATGCTCCATTATTATTTGAAGCAGGCGTTGATGAACTCACAGATGAAAATTGGTTAATATATACCCCGAAAGAAATTAGAATAAATAGAACAATAAAGAGAGATAATAGCTCGAAGAAAGAGATTGAGAAGGTTATGAGTTTTCAATTAAATGAGGAAGAAAAAGCGAAATTGGTAGATGTAATTATAGAAAACACTGGGACTATTGAAGAGCTTAAAGATCAAGTACTAAAAATACTAACAGTAAAAGAAAGATAATTTAGAATGTGCCAAAAGGCACATTGAAATCCTTTTTCTTTATGCTAATATTTACTTAAGAATTATAAATTAATTTAAATTTTAAGGAGGGTGAGATGAAAAAAATATTATTAATAGTGCTGACAACAATTATGGTATTTGCTTTTGCAGGATGTGGTGGCGGTCCTGGAGATGGTGCAGATAAAGTTGTAGGTACTTGGATTGACGAATATGAATTAGTACAGATAGAGTTCTTAGAGGATGGAACTGGAACAGAAACGATGCTGGGAATGCCATTTGATATAGAGTGGACAATTAGTGGATCAGAAGTTACAGTAGAAGATGGAGTTGAACCTAGGATTTTTGTACTTGACGGAGAAACTTTAACTTATGAAGATGATGTTTTCATGAAAGTGTCTGAATAATTAAAGCATAAATTAATTTTATGTTTAAGGCGAGAGTTGCTATTAGGTAGCAACTCTTTTGATTTTATTGTAATGGATATTGCATTGTGATAATATGAAGGCGGATGCAATTTTAAATGGGGTGTTAGTTTGGATAGCTTCTTAATATTTGCTCTATTAACAATAAACATGAAAAAGCTAAGAAGGAGTGCTCACAATATAAGATAGATGTTACTAAAGGAGGGATTATGAAAAGGGTTGTAGCTGTTTTCTTTATAGTTGCTTTGATTCTCTCTTTTTCTGCTGTTAATGCTAATGGTGCGGAGCTGAAGGTTTTTATCAGGAATGATGGGTGCAAATATGAAGAATCATTAAGAGAAGCTTTTCCAGAAATGGAGTTTGTGCATGTACCTTTAAACTCTGAGTTTAGGCACTTTGTAAATGGTGCAGATATTGTTGCATATAATACATATGCAAATTACATTACTGAAAAAGTACCAGAATACACATTTAATCCTCACTATTTACAAACTACGGTTATTGCAGTTAATAGAGACTTTACAGATAAAAATATAGAAGGCTGGGAGGATATGTTTGATAGTAACCTTAAGGTGTCATTTTTCTTTGGTGAAAGGCTAGAAGACGATGCTTGGGCTAACGCATATTATCAACAGATTTTAGCTTCTATGGCTATGGGTATGTATGATTCGTATGAAATAGAAAAAACAATCAGAAACATTGAAACTTTAAGAATTCAAAATAGATTTATGGTTAATGAAATTAAATCTCCAATTTTAATTCTTCAAGATCATCAAGCGGTGGAGTTGAAGAAAGCAGGTTTTAATTTAGAAATAATAGTTCCAGAGGAAGGTACACATAGTTTTGAAAGGGGAATACTCACGGACAGTTCAGAAGCTTTGACTGGAGAAGAGATAAATGATGCTTTAATACAGAATGGCCTTAGGGTAATTAACCATCAAGCTGATAGAAGATATTATCCTGAGGAGGAAGCTTATAAATTAGCCCAACCACTAAAAGATGTGGATGCCTATAATGTTGCCTTATCAGATAGTGAAGCTTTATTTAAAAGAATAGTTTTAGATAAAGAGCGTACAGGCTTCGGAGACAATATAGAACTTACCTTTGCGTATATTATTTCATCATTTATCATTATATTTTATGGTGTTACAGTAATAAATAAAGTTTCTCATAAACATATGAGAAGAGCATTTTTGGCAGGTGTTCCATTACAGATTATTACAATTACTTTTAATTACCTTAGGAGTGTATTTGTTGATATTGACTGGGCATACACACTTTTTTGGTATGGATACTATATCTCATTTATTTTATTACCTGTAGCTTTATTATATGTTTCGATAGTTGCAGGGCATAGCGAAAAAAATGTAAAAATTCCGATGTTTTTTAAAATTCATTTGCTTATTACTGCAGTAATTCTAATTTTCATCCTTACCAATGATATTCATGGGCAGATTTTTACATTGGATGCTTATGCAAAGACAAGAGATATTTCCTTTTCTTATGAGTGGGGTTACATGTTGTTTATGATTTGGATGTATATGACATTGTTTCTTGCCATTGGAAGACTGTTATATAAATCTATAAAACTCCCACAAAAAAGGTCATATGTATTGCCAATTATTGCATGTATAATCACTTTAGCGTATACAATTGGATATGTAATGGAAATTCAAGTGATTAGGGATATACAACCTTCTTATGCTACTGTAGCATTATCTTTTCTCCATTTGGCAGTTTGTATTAGAACTAAGTTGATTCCGATAAACAGAGGTTATGATAAGTTTTTTTCTAATTCAACATTGAAGATGTTAATTGAAGATAAGAAGGGAAAACCAGTATATGTCTCGAAAAATATTGAAGATATAAATGAGAATTATGAACTAAGAGAAGTTCGCCTTTCTAACGGCTCCTTGAAATTTTATGAAGATAATACTGCTCTCAATGAAGTGTCGGCAAAATTGGAAAATGCAAATATCCAATTAGCAGAAAATAATGAAATTTTAAAAGCGCAATATCAGGTTAAGGTTGAATTAGCTGCTGAGTTAGCAAGAAAAGAAGTAGATGATGCAATCAATTCGTTGCTAACAGATGGCGCGAGGAAAATAGAACCATTGTTAGAAAAATTGAAGTTTGCAGATTCGACAAAAAAACTAGTGGCTCAGATTAATATAATAGCATGTGGAACCAAGAGGTTAGCCATGCTAAAAATAAGTACTTTGAGAGAAAAAAAACATCCTGTTAGTGATTTGATGAAGTGCATTGGAGAAATGGATAAGTTTACACGGCCTATGGGTATTACTACCACAGTAGGAGCCAGTCTTCTTGGAAACCTTCCCTCTATACACCTGACGTATATGTATGAAATGTTTTACTTGGTCACTGAGCAAATAGTTTTAAGAAAAAGTGAGAACATTTTAGTACAATTATATGAGCGAAATGGGAAAGTTATATTCTCCATCACATCAGAAACAGATTTAATTAAGTCTCTAGGGCAGGAGTTGAGGCTGAGTGTTGAAAAAATTGGAGGAGAACTTTTAGAAAAACCATGGGAAAACACAACTGTAATTAGCTTGTCATTTCCAAAAACTATTGATGATGAGGGGGAAGTCTATGATAGAACTGTATTTTTTAGATAAAACATTTTTATTTTTTATGTTTCTAATAGCATTTATAGTAGGAATCCTTCATATTATTTTTCTTGCAACAATAATGCTGTTTAGAGCTGGATTTAGGAAGCTTCAGATTGCTACTGAAATTGCTATAGTTCCATATTTATGTGTTGTTATTGCATTTCCAATGGTTTGTTACTTTTATGGAAATCGAGAAATAATAAACATCAACTATTACACAACTGTCTTTTATGTTTTGGCTATAGCTCCCTTGGTGTTAAGCTTAATACAGGTTGTGCGAGGGGATCTTGTTTATGTTTTGTCGATAATTTCTATATTTATGACTCTTCCGCTAGCTGAGATAGGGCCATATGGAACCTATGCCTTTTCCTATACTTTTGCAGTAATTCCGGCAGGGGGAAGAATCCTATATTTATTAAGTAAAGAAACTTACTTTAAGCAAAAAGCTATTGACAAGAATTCAATACAACAAGGAATCGACAGGCTACAAGTTGGAATAATGTATTTTGATACCCAAGGATATATATATTTGATTAATGAAAAAATGCTTGAAATTATGGACAAGTATTGTGGGAAAGAACAGAGAAATGGAGTGTGGTTTTGGGATTATTTGCTTACATATAATGATGAAAAGACAAAATCAAGGGTAATTCAAAATGATGTTTTGTTACAAGGAGAAAAAGAAACCATTAGATTTTCTAAAAATAATTATATTATTAATAATATGACATATAGTGAGGTAATAGGGACAGATGTAACAGAGATAGGTCATAAGCTAAGTGAGTTAGAGAAAGAAAATGTAAATCTTAGGAAACAAGAAGAAGAACTTGAAATTTTGTGGGAAGACAAGGCGAAGATTAGAAAAGAAAGAGAATATGCAACCTTAAGAGCGGAAGTTCATGATATAATGGGACAAAGATTCTCTTCGTTACAAAGAACCCTTCAAGGTGTGGAAGACGATAATTATGAGACGGTGATTCCAGCCCTGAAAGAGCTGATGAGAAGAATTAAGGCTGATGAAGATGAAGGTAACTTGGATATTCCGGAACTAAAAGCGAGAAAACTAAAAAATGACTTTGCAAAAATAAAGTTAAAAATAAATTATAGTGGAAGTTTTCCATCAGATGAAAAATTGTCAAAACTATTTCTGAAAATAATTAGAGAAGCAGGGACTAATGCAATAAATCATGCAGATGCAACGATCCTAAATGTGGAGATATCCAGCGATCCAAACAACTATATTTTAAGAGTAGAAAATAACGGAGAACAATTTGAAGGAGACTTTATACCTGGTAGTGGCATAGTAGAATTAATAGAAGCCACAGAAGAAAACAATGGTATGCTTAAGGTTGAACCTGAAAAGAATTTTACTATTACTGCAATAGTAAAAAACCGTGAACAATAAGAGTGACGAGGATGGTTGAACTATCTCTGGCTAAAAAATCAAGTGATAGATATTTGTGAATACGTTAGGAGGGAATATGATAAATATTGTAATTATTGACGATCATATGTCTGTGCTAGAATCTTTTACTAAATTTATGGAGGAAACTGGAGAAATTGCAGTACTAGGGACAGGAACGAAAGCAAGTAAGGCCATTGGGTTATGTGAAGAGCATAAACCAGATTTAGCTTTATTAGATGTCTGTACAGAGAACGGAGAAAACGGTATAGAAATAGCTAGAGAAATAAAAGCAAAGTTTCCTGAAATAAAGATAATCATTATGTCTGGATTTGATGAAATTAGTTATATCCCAAGTGCCATTGAAGCAGGGGCAAATGCCTTTATTTCAAAGGGAGATCCTTTGCCAGAGTTTGTTGAAACCATTAAACTTGTAATGGAAGGAGGGGGAAAGTTTCCGGAAGAGATAATCATACCGGTTCTGGAAGGGAATTCCCCGTTCACAAAGAGAGAGCTTGAAATCCTTAGGATGATATGTAACTTTTATGATAGAAAAGAAATTGCAGAAGAACTTTGCATTTCTACAAATACCATTAAGAGACATATTGAGAATATGCTTGCAAAATCAGGTTGCAAATCCACATTAGAATTAGCTGTATTTGTAACCGGGAAAGGATATATATCCACACATCATTAAGCAACTTTTGCTGATTAAATAACGAGCAAGTAAAGATGGAATGTTTAAAAAAATAATTAAATAAAAAAAATGTAGAAAAAAACTTTAAAATGCGAAAAACACTTGAAAAACAAGTGAAAATATAGTATATTATTACTTGTGCTTTGCACAAAAATAAATTAGCACACCTTGCCCACTTTGTAATTGGTGCTTTCTCAAG
>CAYJHC010000010.1:0-5295 GCA_964370075.1 uncultured Oscillospiraceae bacterium
ATGTGAGCTATAGTAATCCTGCTAAATTTATTGGTATAGGCTAACTAGATTAGCTGAACCAACCAAGCCCGAAGAATGTATCTATTTGTCCTAATAGGATTAATACCATTCCTAAAGGAGCTAAGAATTTGTAGCAAACCATAGAAATGCTCTTGCTTTTCCATGTATTTCCTTCTAGAGTAATTTCCTTTTCCATAAAGTCTGCCTTTAGTGACCATCCGATTACTAGTGACATTATTAAAGCACTTAATGGCATTAGTATTCCTTCTGATAATAAATCGAAGAAGTCTAGCCAAATAAAGCCGAATAGCTTAGGTAATGGACCACCGCCTAAAGCATCTATAGCTATCAGTACAGCGAAAAATGCTATAATTAAGCTAGCTAAAACTGTGATTCCTTTTCTGTTTGGATTTGGATTTCCGCTTTTAATTCTCATGTCTATAATTGCTGATACGCCTACTTCTGTAAGAGATATAGCAGAAGTGATTGCTGCTATAAATACTAATAAGTAGAACATAAAACCAAAGAATGGTCCTGCTGCTCCTAGACTCTCAAATACTCCTTGAAGAGTAACAAATAGTAATCCAGGGCCACCACCAGGCTCCATTCCCATGGCAAATACAGCAGGCATGATAGCCATAGCGGCCATAAGAGCCACAAGTGTATCTGCTATTGGAATCAACACTGCTTGTTTTTCCAGGTTTTCTTTCTTAGATAAGTATGATCCGAAAGTTACCATAATTCCCATTCCTAAAGAAAGAGAGAAGAACATTTGTCCGCCTGCAGAGGCTAGAATATTTACCCATCCGCCATTTGCAAATCCGTCAAAGTTAGGATAGAAAATATACTTAAGTCCTTCGCTAGCACCTGGTAATGTTACAGATCGAATAATAACAGCTATTAGCATAACAAAGAGTGCAGGCATAGCGATTTTTGCAAATTTCTCGATTCCGCCTTTAACTCCTCCCATAACTACTAAACCGGTTAGCACGATGAATATTAGAGTTAGTGGAATAGTTTGTACAGGGTCTGCTACGAATTCACCAAAGAAAGTAGCTGAGTCTGCACCCTGAACTCCAAATCCAGCACCAAAGATGTCGCCAAAGTTAGCGATAGCATATTTGATACAATATCCGCCTAGTACAGCGTAGAATGATAGAATCAGGAATGGTACTACAAAACCAAAAACTCCTAGGAACGTATATTTGGTGTTTAAAGTACGATATGTTTCGATAATTCCTTTTCCTGTATATCTACCAAGAGTTAACTCACCAAGCATTATAACGAATCCAACAATAACTGCTAAGATTAGGTAGAAAAGCATAAATGCGAAGCCGCCGCCTTCTCCTAATTTGTAGGGGAAACCCCATAGGTTTCCAAGTCCTACTGCAGAACCAACTGCGGCTAGTAAAAAGCCCCAACTTGATCCCCATTGACCTTTGTTTCCATTCATATGATACCTCCTATGAATAATAAAAATAAAAAATAAATACTGATAAAATATAATACCAAAAAATGTTAATTTGGTCAAGGAAAAGAGTAAAGTTTGGGAAAAAATTCACAAAATCACCAGAGAAAATACCCATATACTATATAATGTAGAAGAATAATATGTGATACGATTTATACACTATATGAGGGGTTGGGTTAGGGAAACTATTTAAGCTAAAACTTTAGAATGAAGAAAAAATTATCGAAATAGAGAAAAAATATTGAAAAAAGCGAAAAAATACAGTAGAATGATGGAAATTAATCAACATGGAGTTAGGTTTTCTTATTTTATTGTGAGAGAATATTAGAAGCAGGTTAGGGTAGAAAAATTTAAAAGTATGCTAGAGAAGTATTCAACGTAGGTTAGGATAGCAAAATTACTATTAAAGTATTAGGGTTATGAAAAAAAGAGGTCAAAAGAAGTTAGGACAACTGTATATAAAATAAAGAAGTCTGAATACCCTTTGGCAAAGTGGAAGCTTACAGATGATAGAATGAAAAGCTCCAGTTAAAAGATTAATAGTGATGGGGTTATTGTAGGGATTAAAGGCAGAGGAAACTCTGCTTTTTGATTGCCTTGCATAGAGCTAAAGGCTTTCGCATATTCTTAAGGAGGAAGAAAAAGAGAATAAGGAATTTTATTCTGGAAATGATTGACATAAATCTTCTGATGAAGTAAACTGGATTTAACAAAAAAATCACAAAGTCTTTAACAAAAGCAGAACTATTTGCATAATGGATAATTGGCGCATGTGAATTATTGTAGCAAGTATAGTATATACATATTATTAATTGATAAAATAATGGGTATAATTGCTATATAAAAATTAAACGAAGGATTATTATTTGGCATTTGCGTATTGAAGTAGAGCAGATTGATAGCTAAGCATATCCTTTAAACAACAAGTTTCATCTGATGACAAGGCAATGCCTGAAAGCAAGACGGACGTAATAGATAAAAGAAAATGCATAATTTGACTCCAGGACATATATGTTATTTGTTGTGCTTATTAGATTATTATGTGCATACTTTGATTTTACTATTCCTCTAGCTTTTGGCGGGGGAATTTTTTTATGGAGGAGAGTATGAGTAGAATTGCAGTATTAGGGATAATTATAGAAAGTGGGAACAAAACTGAAGAAGTGAATTCGATACTTTCGAATTATGGAAACTATATAGTTGGAAGAATGGGGATTCCTTATAGAGAAAAAGGAATCAACATCATAAGTGTTGTATTTGATGCGCCTAACCAAGTTATTAGCGCTGTTTCTGGGAAAATTGGAAAGCTTGATGGGGTTCAAGTTAAAGCCTTGTATTCTATGGAATTTCCAGATGAATAATAGGTACAGAAGAAATAACAAAGAAAATAGCAAGAAAATGTAGGTGATAGAGTTGAATGAAATATATGAAAATGAAAAAAAGAGTATTACGTTAGATAGTGATACTTTGGTAAGATTACTTTCGCTAGAGGATTTTTCATCTTACTATAAGCAGGCCAACGCGGTTAAGGAAGCTATTTACGGAAAGGAAGTACATATTAGAGCAATCTTGGAATTTTCTAATTATTGCAGAATGGACTGTACTTACTGTGGACTTAACTGTCACAATAATAAACTAGAAAGATTCAGAATGCCATGTCAAGACATTGTTGAAATTGGGAAAGAGGCTGCTGAGGCAGGATATAAGACGTTGGTTCTTCAATCTGGTGAAGATTTAACTTATACAGCAGAAGATATGGGAGAAGTTGTAAAGGAATTAAAGAAAACAGGGGTAAAGATTACATTAAGCATGGGAGAAAGATCATATGAAGAATATAAGTATTTAAGAAATTGCGGTGCCGATAGGTATTTGTTGAAACATGAATGCAGTGATGAAAAAATTTATTCTAATCTTCATACTTTAAGCACTTGGGATAATAGGGTGACTTGCCTAAGAAATTTAAAAAAACTAGGTTATGAGGTAGGAAGCGGATTTATGATAGGTTTACCATGCCAAACTATTGAGACCATTGCAGATGATATTTTGTTACTTGCAAGTATCCCTTGTGACATGGCTGGAATAGGACCATTTATTCCACACCCAGATACTCCTTTGAGAAGTCAACCTGAGGGAAGTACTGAGCTTACAAAGAGAGCCATAGCCCTAACTAGAATCCTTATGGGAAAGATTAATCTACCCGCGACTACTTCATTAGGAGTGCTAAATAGCAAAGAAAAGGATGATGTGTTTTCCTGTGGTGCGAATGTAATAATGAAGAAGGTAACGCCGGATAAATTTAAAGCATTATACGAAATTTATCCGTCAAATATGAAAGAAACTAATGTAATAAAAGATAGAAAGGAGTTAGAGGCACAAATAAGAGCTTTAGGCAAGGTGCCCGTGTAAATTATGTATAATCCAAAATCAGAAAAGGCGGCGGAATTTATTAGTCACGAGGAAATATTGAACACAGTAGAATTCGCCGAGAAAGAAAAAAACAATACGGTTTTAGTCGATGAAATTCTTAAAAAGGCAGAGAAAAGAAATGGCCTTACTTATAAAGAAGCTATAGTACTACTATTGAATGAAGATGAGGGAGTGAAAGAAAAAATATTTTCTGTAGCTAAAGATATTAAAAAGGATGTATACGGAAATAGAATAGTTCTTTTTGCTCCTTTATACCTATCTAACTATTGTGTGAACGGTTGTGTTTACTGTCCTTTTCACTACAAAAACGGAAGTATAAGTAGAAAGAAGTTAACTCAAGAAGAAATAAAGCGAGAAGTGATTGCTCTTCAAGATATGGGGCACAAACGATTGGCTATTGAATTAGGGGAAGACCCAGTTAATAACCCTATAGAATATGTTCTTGAATCTATAAAAACAATTTATGGAATTAAGCATAAGAATGGTGCTATTAGAAGGGTTAATGTGAACATAGCAGCTACAACAGTGGAAAATTATAAAAAACTACATGAAGCAGAAATAGGAACATACATACTTTTTCAAGAAACCTATCATAAGCCTACTTATTTAGAACTTCATCCAAAAGGTCCAAAGCATAATTATGAATATCATACTGAGGCTATGGATAGAGCGATGGAAGGCGGTATTGATGATGTGGGCGTAGGAGTTTTGTTTGGGCTAAACCTGTATAAGTATGACTTTGTTGGATTATTGATGCATGCTGAACATTTAGAAGCTAGATTTGGAGTCGGCCCTCATACAATTAGTGTCCCTAGGATCTGCCCAGCAGAAGGTGTTGATAAGGCTGAATTTGATGATAATTCGATTTCTGATGAGCTTTTTGAAAAGATAATTGCAGTTCTAAGGCTTGCTGTGCCTTATACTGGAATAATTGTTTCTACTAGAGAATCTGAAAAAGTTAGAGGCATGGCTATTGATATAGGTGCATCTCAAATAAGTGGTGGCTCAAAGACTTCGGTAGGTGGATATGTAGAAGAGGAGGCAGAAGAAGATAATTCTAAACAGTTTGACATTTCAGACCAAAGGACTTTAGATGAAGTAGTAAAATGGCTAATCGATACTGGTCATATTCCAAGTTTTTGTACAGCATGTTACAAAGAAGGAAGAACTGGAGATAGATTTATGAGACTTGCAAAGAGTGGTCAAATTAAAAATGTATGTCAACCTAATGCCCTGTTGACTATAAAGGAATATGCAGAGGATTATGCAGATAAAGAAACTAAAGATGCAATTGAAATTCTCATTGAAAATGATGTAAAAACTATACCTAACGAAAAGGCAAAAGAGGTTACACTTGATAATTTACAGAAAATAGCCAATGGGGAAAGGGACTTCAG
>CAYJHC010000010.1:5395-28656 GCA_964370075.1 uncultured Oscillospiraceae bacterium
TTAAATGAAACCCCTGCAGCGAATAGGCTGCATATTGGTATATTTGGAAAGCAAAATAGCGGAAAATCAACTTTGCTAAATGCTATTACTAACCAAGACATAGCAATAGTTTCTGAAACTAAGGGAGCTACAGCAGATCCTGTGTATAAGGCTATGGAAATTATTGGAATCGGACCATGTATGCTAATTGATACTGCTGGTTTTGATGATAAGGGTGATTTGGGAAGATTGAGAGTTGAGAAAACAGAAAAGGTTTTGGAAAAGACGGATGTGGCATTAATAGTAATTTCGGATTCTGAATATACATACGAAAAAAAATGGGTAGAGGAAATAAAGAAGAGAAAAATTCCCTTGATTGTAGTTGTAAATGATTTTTCCTTCAGTGAGGACAAGATAAAGAAATTAAAGGCGCTTGGAGAAAATACTTTTAACCAAGAGCCTATAGTTGTTGATGCAAAAAAAAGGCTAGGCAGAGAGGCCCTTATTGAAAAAATATTGGCTGTTATGCCGGATAAATTCGAAGAGCTATCATTGACATTTGAGCATGTTAAGGATGGAGACTTAGTTCTTTTGATTATGCCGCAAGATATAGGAGCGCCAAAAGGAAGGTTAATCCTTCCGCAAGTCCAAACCACTAGAGATTTATTAGATAATAAATGCACAGTTGTTTCTGCTACTCATGATAGAATGGAAGAAACTCTAGCAAAACTGAAAGCGGCACCTGACTTGATAATTACAGATTCTCAAGTGTTTCCTTATGTTTATGAAAGGAAACCTGAAAGCTCAAGGCTCACGTCATTCTCTGTATTATTTGCAGAATATAAAGGCGATAGAAGTCTTTTTGAAAAGGGGATGAAGGCGTTTAATCAGCTTCCAGAGGATAAGGAATTAAAGGTATTAGTAGCAGAGGCATGTACACATGCACCGCAAAATGAAGATATTGGAAGGGTTAAAATTCCAGGTATTTTGAAGAAAAAATATGGGGAAAGAGTTGGAGTGGATGTGGTGTCAGGAAGTGACTTTCCGACGGATATTTATAAATATGATTTGGTAATCCACTGTGGTGGATGTATGTTTAACAGAAAGCTAATGATGAACAGATTGGAACGAATAAAAGAGCATAGTGTTAATGTTACAAATTATGGAATTTTCCTTGCTTCTGCAGCTGGTATATTGGATAAGATTGACTAGATGTGTTATAATGATTCGGTAAGTCTATTTGTCTTATATGAATTGAAGGGAAAGGTATGCACGAATATCCAATAACAGAACAAATAATAAAAATAGCCACAAGACAGTGTGAAGAAGCGGGAGCTAGTAAAGTTAAAGAAGTAGAATTGGTAGTTGGTGAATACTCGGGGTTTATAGGAGAGTCTATACAAATGTATTTTGACTTAATTGGAAAGGACACTCTTTGCGAAGGCGCTATAATAAATATTATTCCAGTAAAACCTAAGTTGAAATGCAGAAGCTGTGAACAGTACTTTTACAAAAAGCCTCTATCTTTTGAATGTCCTTTGTGCGGAGGAGAAGGTGGGCCTTCAGAAATAGGTAAGGAGTTTTTCATACAATCGATTCAAGTAGAATGATTTTTTGGAAAGTTGCCTTAAAATAGGCGAAGGGAATAATTAATTCATTGGTAGAATTGAAATATATCAGTAAGGAGACAAGCTATACATGATTGATAAGGTTGTGGCAGTACGCTCCTTAAACAGCTAAAGGTAGAAAAAAGATCTACAGTGTTGAAATAGGTATAACAAGAGTTTTAATGAAGAAAGGAAAGTATTGATATTTCACGAAGAATATATCGTACAAGAAAAAAGATGCATGATATTAGAAAAATAAATGTGGTTGAAGGAATAATGGATGAAAATGACCATATTGCAGAGCATATAAAAGAAGATATGGAAGAAAAGGGTTTGCTAGTTGTTAATGAAATGGGAGCTCCAGGAGTTGGAAAAACAACAGCTTTAAAGAATATTATTAAACATGTGAATGAAATTGCTTCAGAAGAGGGAATTCAATTAAAGCCATATGTGATTGAAGGTGATATTGAGTCTGATATAGATACCCAAGAATTTATATCTATGGGAATTGAAACTTTACAGATTAATACTTTTGGAGCCTGCCATTTGGATGCTCCGATGATAGAAAATGCGATAAAAAGAATGCCTTTAGATAACAAGGGGATAGTGTTTATAGAGAATATTGGGAACCTAGTTTGTCCTGCAGAATTTAGTATTGGTGAACATGTAAAGATGCTGATATCAACTGTTACTGAAGGTAGCGATAAGCCGTATAAGTATCCTCTAGCATTTGAAAATGCAGATGTTCTTGTTTTAAATAGAATGGATTTGGCTCCTTATGTCCAATTTGATGAAGATTTTTTTACAAAAGGGTTTAGAGCTTTAAACAAGGAAGCTCCTTTGTTCAAAGTTTCAGGAACTACAGGAGAAGGATTTAGGGAATTGGCAGAATGGTTGGTTAAAAAGTACAAAGAAATAGCTTAGGGCACTTTTATATTGTTATAGTGTTGAGTAAGTATTAAGTGAATTCTAGTCAGTCACAAATAAATGATACTTTTGTAGATGAGGCTGGTAAATGGAGAAAATAACTGAAGAAATTAGAATATGGGGAGTAGTTCAAGGCGTTGGGTTTAGGCCTTATATTGCTAGAATTGCAGAAAAACTCGGAATTAATGGACAGGTTCATAATGTAGGGGGGTTAGTGCGTTTGTATGTTACTGCTGAAGTGGCAGATATTGATGCATTTCTTAGTGTTGTTCAAAATGAACAGATTGACCCTATTGAAATTATTCACATTGATAGAAAAAAAATAGAATATAAAGAATTTGAAGGATTCCGCATTCAAGATAGTAAAAAATCGGAAGAGGGTGTGGCAATAATCCCTGCCGATATTGCAATTTGTGATAGTTGTGTCGAAGAATTTAGAGACCCAAGAAATAGAAGACATAATCATAGCTTTAATAGTTGTATGCTTTGTGGGCCAAGATATACGATTATCGAAAGCTTGCCTTATGATAGGGAAAGAACAACCATGACAGAGTTCTCTATGTGTGAAAAGTGTCAAGCGGAGTATACTGATTTACATGATAGGAGGTACCATGCCCAAACTATTTCATGTAATGAATGCGGTCCTAAACTGCTAATGAAATATAGAAATGGGAACATAAAATTTAATGAAAAGTTCATAGTGAAAAAGGCTGCAAGGACTCTCATGAAAAGTGGGGTGCTAGCTTTTAAATCTATGGGTGGATATAACTTGGTTTGCAAATATGGAGATAATGTTGCAGAAGAGAAGATCAGAAGGATAAAAGGTAGAGATGAAAAGCCATTTGCCATTATGTTTAAAGATGTTGAACAAATCAAGGAAATTGCAATTGTAAGTGAAGTCGAAGAAAAAATGCTTACATCTTCAGCTCGGCCTATTGTATTGCTAAAAAGCAAAGAGAAGAAAGAAAGAATAGGAGTTTTTTTGCCATCAATGGCTGCCCAAATGTTGATTTTAAATGAATGTCAAGTTCCTCTTGTTTTTACAAGTTGTAATATTTCATCTTCTCCAATAATAATTGATGACAAAGAAATGGCGGATTTTTTTGCAAAAGAAGAAAAGATAGATTTTTTAATATATAATAACAGAAAAATACTAAAACACGTGGATGATTCCGTTGTGAGAGAAATCGATGGACAGCCTCAGATAATTAGAAGGTCAAAAGGCATTGCACCAACGCCTTTGTTTTTGGGAGGCGAGGATGAAAATATATTGGCAATGGGGGGAGATTTAAAAAGCACCTTTTCTATAACAAAAGGAAATTTTGTGTATCCTAGCCAATACTTTGGTGATATGGATAATTTAAAACTTCAAAAGACTTATAAAGACAATCTTTTGACTATGTGTGAACTCTTTTCGGTGTCGCCAGAGGTGGTAGTCTGCGACATGCACCCTAGGTATTGGACGAGTAAATTAGGAAAAGAAATTTCAGAAAAATATAATATTCCTTTGATTAAAGTGCAACACCATCATGCCCATGTCGCAAGCGTAATGGCAGAGCATGCTTTAGATGAAAAAGTAATAGGAGTAGTTTTTGATGGAACAGGGTATGGTGATGACGGAAATGTTTGGGGCGGAGAAGTCTTAATTTGCCAAGAAGACCAATATGAAAGATATTCTCATCTTAAATATACAGACTATATTGGTGGAGATTCTATGGCAAAAGAAGCATGGAAAGCTGCGGCTTGCCTAATTGCGCAATATGGATTTGGTCAAGATTCAAAAGCGGAAAATTCTACCAAAATAGGAGAATTTGGAATTAAAATGAGTGACATAATATATTATGGAATTGAGAATAAAACTTTGCTCGAATACTCTACTTCTGCAAATTATGACTTAGTAAAGGCTGCTTTAAATGGGAAAATAAATACTGTTATCAGCTCTAGTATGGGAAGGGTATTTGATGGAGTGGCAGCGCTTTTAGGGATTTGCGGAAAAAATGAATTTGAGGGCCAGTGTGCCATTGCTTTGGAGGATCACGCTAGGCTTGCAAGGACTAGCTTAGGGAAAAGTGTCGAAACTAAAAGTTTGTTAGCTTTAGATTTTCACAATAGGATTAGCCAGGGTATACTAAAAGAAGCTATTAAGGTTAGGGAAGTGCATAATATCAATGTGGTGGTTCTTTCTGGAGGAGTTTTTCAAAATGATATTTTGATGGAAGAGACTCTAAGGTTACTTCGAGAAAAAGATTTTGAAGTATACTTTAATACGATGGTTAGTCCTAATGATGGTGGTATTTCTTTGGGGCAGGCGTATATAGCTAGCCATAGGTTGAGGAAAAGTAGATTAAAAAAGTAGATAATGAAAATAGCAAGAGAAATTGAGCGTGCTAGTTAAGGAGAAAAAAATGTGTATTGCAATGCCGGGTAAAATAATTTCTGTTGAAGGAAATCATGCAAAGGCTGACTTTGATGGGAATATTGTTGATGTTAATACGGGGCTTATTGAGGCAAAAGTAGGCCAATATGTTTTGGTTCATGCAGGCTGCGCCATAGAAATTATGGAAAAAGAAAAAGCAGAAGAACTTGCTGCAATTTTTAAAGAACTGGAAGAACTTGAGGTTGAAGGTTAGAAAAGGTTAAGATTTCTAATTAGCAGATCAGTACTAGTTGAGAATAGAAGGAAGTTAAAGCGAAATGATAAAAAAGATAGTCGAATATCTAAAAACGTATAATGGAAGACCTATTTCGATTATGGAAGTTTGCGGAACACATACTGCTGCAATTTTCAAAAACGGTATTAGGTCTTTGATTTCAGATAAGATAAGGTTGATTTCAGGACCAGGATGCCCAGTTTGCGTTACTCCTACGTCATACATAGACAAATGTATAGAGTATGCAAAAAAAGAAAATCATACTTTGTTGACTTTTGGTGATATGATAAAAGTCCCAGGAAGTAAAGGTAACTTGAGTCTTGCTACTGGAGAGGGTGCTTCAGTGGAAATAATGTACACTCCTTTTGAGGCAATAAAGAAGGCAGAAGAAAACCATGAGAAAACAATTGTTGTTGCAGGGGTAGGGTTTGAAACTACTGCACCGATTTATGGGCTTCTGATAAAAGAAATATTAGATAAAAAAATAGAAAATATTAAAATTCTTACATCTTTAAAAACTATTGAAGCTCCTCTAGAATGGATTTGCGAAAACACAAATGATAAGTATGTTATTGACGGATTTATCTGCCCAGGGCATGTGAGCACTATAATTGGTAGCAAGCCGTATGAAAACTTATCACAAAGATTTAATAAACCTTTTGTAGTGGCTGGCTTTTCGGCAGAGCATATACTGGCGGCTATCTATAGTATTGTAAAACAAATCGAGGAGGGTGAAGGGGAAACCAAAAATTTGTATATGAATGCAGTTGCTGAAGAGGGGAACTTGAAAGCTCAGAAGGTTATTAAAGAAGTTTATGAACCTGGAATTGCAACATGGAGAGGTATAGGCAAGATGGAGAACTCTGGGCTTTATCTTAAAGATAAATATAGTCATTTAGATGCGGGGAGTAGAAATTTAGATAAGGATGAGGAGCTTAATAATAACTGTCTTTGTAAAGAGGTAATTATTGGGAAGATTAACCCAGATCAATGCCCTATGTTTGGTAAGGGTTGTAATCCACTTACCCCTCTAGGGCCTTGCATGGTTTCTTCGGAAGGTGCTTGTGGGGTTTGGCATAAGAATAGATAGAATTTAATAATGAAGTCGAAGAGGAAAGTATATGAAAATTGAAATGGCTCATGGAAGTGGTGGAGTTGCATCTGCAGAATTAATGAAAAACATATTTGGGAAACATTTTTCCAATGAAATCTTAGATAAAATGGAAGATGGAGCAGTTATCCCTTCAAGTGAAAGGATTGTGTGCTCTACAGATTCATTTGTAGTTGAACCAGTTGAGTTTAAAGGTGGAGATATTGGAAAACTTGCCGTATGTGGAACTGTAAATGATATATTAATGATGGGAGCTACTCCAAAGTATATTACTTGTGGATTTATTTTGGAAACTGGATTAGAAGTAGATAAGTTAGATAGAATTGTGGAGAGTATGGCAAAGGTAGCCAAAGAAGCTGGAGTAAAAGTAATTGCTGGAGATACTAAGGTTGTGGAAGGCTCGGGAGGCCTTTTTATAAATACCACTGGAATAGGCTTTGTTGAAGCGGAAAGAAATATTAGTGCGGCAAACTGTAGACCTGGAGATAAGGTGATTCTTTCTGGAAATTTAGGGGATCATCATGCAACTATTCTAACTGCCAGGATGGGAATTGAGAATACTATTGAAAGTGACTGTGCAGTTTTGTCAGATATTACAGAGGCTTTATTTGATGAAGGCGTTCAAGTTAGAGCGATGAGGGATGTTACCAGAGGAGGATTAGGTACAATTCTTAACGAAATTGCGACTGCCTCAGACTGCAATATTTTGCTTGAAGAAGAAAGCTTGCCTGTAGATAAAAGTGTAAATGGCTTTGCGGAGATGCTAGGCTTGGACCCTTTGTACATGGGGAATGAAGGCAAGATGATTGCTATAGTTAGTGGTGAAGATGGGGAAAGAGCTTTAAAAAGAGTAAGGTCTACTAAAAATGGGAAAAATGCTATGATTATTGGGGAAATTAAAAAAACTAACTCCGAAAATGGAGTTAGAGTTTCTATAGTTACCTCCTTAGGTGCGGTCAGAGCAGTTGATGTTCTTGTAGGAGAAGGCCTTCCTAGAATTTGTTAAAACCTATCACTATTGTTTAAAATGTCTTTTAGCTTCCCTGACAAACTAGGAGTTGGGGGAGTTTTTATTTCAACTGAGTATTGTGTATAAGTTATTTGTTCTTTTGTTATATCTAAGATAAAATATGTCCCGTAAGTCGTAAGTCTAGGATAGCAAATGCTTCCAGGATTAATTAGGTATAAGCCTTGTAAATCTTTAAATAGTGGAGTATGAGTATGGCCGAAAACAACAGCATTGCAGTTCATTTCCTCTGTTTTATAAATAAGATTGTTAGGGTTGGTCTTTACTCCATCTAAGTGGCCGTGGGTTAATAGGATTTTCCCATAAGGAGTTTCAATAGACTTATAGCCATTAGCTTCGTTAGCACCATCTAAATTACCTCCTACATATTCAAAAGGAATGTTATAGAGATTAGAAAGTTCCTTTGCATCTTCTAAATAATCTCCTAAGTGAATGACTAAATCTATTTCGTCCTTCCATTTTTCAATTACGGTTCTAGGAAGTTTGGTTTTTCCATGGGTGTCACTAATGGCTAAAATTTTCATATATAAGGTTCCTCTTCTCTCTTGCATTTTGTTTTTGGCTTTAAGGGCATAATCTCTAGTCAATGATGGCAGTCCGATTAAACTGGCAAGCTAACAGTGATATAATAGTGTTTTTTATAGATAAAAAGCGACTCCTACAAACTGTAGGGCAGTTCCAAGGACTATAAAACAGTGGAATACTTCATGAAAACCAAAAGCTTCTGAAAAATTAGGTTTTTTGATAATATAAAACACTGCACCGATAGTATAACTTATGCCTCCTGCTAGGAGCAACATTAAAAAGTTAAATGGCAGTGACACTAATGCGCCAGGATCAAGTACTATCGCCCACCCCATAATAACATATACTGAAGTATAAAGCCACCTTGGAGCAGATAACCAGAACATTTTTACCCCTACACCAATAGCCATAAAGGTCCATATACCGATTAAGAATATGGTTGATTTAGGGTGTTCAAGACCATTATAAAGCACAGGTGTATAAGTTCCGGCAATTAATACATATATCATTGCATGGTCTAGCTTTCTTAGCTTCTTAATTTTCTCTTCAGGGCCCTTACAATAATGATAAATAGAGCTGCAGGTATATAGTGCTATCATTGAAAATCCATATAAGGTTACAGAAATTAATCTTCCTAACCCGTCAGGGGATGTTGTAAAGTTTGTGATTATCAAAAAGATTGTTGCTGCTGCAGCTAAAATAGCTCCAGCAAAGTGAGTTATAAAACTCCATTTGTCTCTAGGTCCTTTTGGTGTTGAGATGAAAGGCTCTGAGCTGATTTTAGTAGAGGGAAAAGCCAAATTACTTTTTTTAACTGATACTGTAATTGTGTTATTTGTTGACATTTTGTTCTCCTTTTCTTTAAATTAGGCAACAAGAAAGCAGACAAAAATAAACATTTTTGTATTCTTAAAGTTGCGTCAATAGTTTGTTCGGAATCTAATAAATAAGTATGTTATGAGTTTTTGAAAATACTTAAATAGAAATCTAAACTTTTTTCAATATATTTACCCATGATTACTATCATGGGGTTGGAATCTTTTTTTTCGAAGTAGGTGGTAAATGCATCGAAGTACTCCTTTTTGTTATCTGTGTCAAAGGGAATAGGGGGGAGCTCTTCTTGTAATAATTGTAGGTTTACTAGTAAGCGGTTAACATGACCTGTTCCTTCTACAAAAGGGTGAATTCCTTCGAAATCTAGGTGGAAAAGTGCCAATCTTTCTACTAAGTGAAGATCTCTCTTTCTTTTGTCGTTTAATTTAAGTAGATCCTTTATATTTTTGCTTATTGCAGTTGGATCAGAAGCTTTACCATGAGTACTAATCCTTCTTATTGGAATCTTTCTATAAACACCTTTGTCAAAGGGACTACTAATAAGTGTTAAACCATGCATGGCCAAAATTGATTCTTCTGAAAAAATATTTTTTTCATTTATATTTCTCTCGCAGTAATAATATGCATGATGAAGGCCTAAAGCATCTAAATGATCTTTAAGAGATTTTTGTTCGGTAGTGCCGCCGCTTAGAATAAGGGCTACTTCTTCAAGGGTTAAGTTGATTCCAGAAATGGCACAAGAGTTATAAATGAATTCAATTAAAAAATCTTCTTTTAACCTGTTAACTTCTCCGCTTGTTAAAGGTCTAATCATTCGGAGTTGCTCTTGCTTGTCGTTAATCCTTTGAAACATGGAACCATGAAGGCTTTGTTGCACTATTTTATTTTCTTTTATTCTTTCGTCAGCTGGCTTTCCTGCATTTGCAGGTATCATATACAATTTTCCTTGTTGAATTGCCCCTTCGATTTTGCCTTGTGAGCAAAGGAGTCTAACTCTTCGAGGGGAAATGTCCCATTTTTTTGCAGCTTCAGAAACCTTGATATATTCCAATTCTCTACCTCAATTCTTTAACCTTTAGGAATAGTATATTGGGTTTGCGGAATAATGTCAAGGGTAATTATGAATAAAATAAAAATAATATTCCTGAAAAACATTGATTGATTTGTAATTTAAGAGGGAAATAAGATTTTAGGATTTGTAAAAGAAGAAAAACAAAAGAAAAATTATGCAAAGTTCCTAAAATAAAACTATATTATCTATTTGTACAAATTAATAGTTGTGGTAAAATATAAATAGTAAGTTTTTGTGAGGAGGGAGTATGAAAAAGCTAGATAATCATCCGCATTTTAAAATTGGAATTACTGCATTTGGGGTTATTGCTGCTTCAATTGTCCTTTATTTTAGCATTGCTAGATTTGAAGAAATTGCAAAAGCAGTTGGCCGAATTTTTGAAATAATGCAGCCTTTTGTAATTGGGCTTGCACTAGCATACTTATTATGTCCTTTATTCAACTTGGTTAGGCGAAAGGCCTTGAAGGTAAAGTGGCCTAGAATCTTTCTTAGTAAGAAAGATGGAGAAACACCCTATTTTTTCTTTAGCCAAATTATTGCAACAACCGCATCATTAGTTGCTATGCTTGCAATTATTTCGGGATTACTTTGGATGATTATTCCTCAACTAACTGAAAGTGTTTTGAATTTGGTAACAGTAATTCCTACAGGAATAGAAACCTTTGTGGAGTGGGTTCAAAGGGTTGCGGCTAATCAAAAAGAAATTGCTGAAATAGTGGATAATTTAGCAATCTATTCAACTGACAATTTAGTGATTTGGATTGAAGAAACAATTATTGGAAACTATAATACTTATTTAGAAGGACTTTCTTCTGGCATTATTGGAACCTTTGGATTTGTTATTGATATATTTGTTGCAGTTATAATTTGTGTGTTTTTCTTAAATGGTAAAGAAATATTTGCAGCCCAGACAAAGAAAAGTTTATTCGCTTTATTTTCTAAAGAAAAGGCAGATGATATACTAAAAGGAGCAGTTTTTACTAACAAAACATTTAGCGGATTTATAATAGGAAAGCTATTAGATTCTGTAATAGTGGGGATAATTTGTTTTGTTGTAATGTCTATATTTGGATGGCCTTTTGCGGCATTAATTAGTGTGATTATAGGCGTAACTAATATTATTCCATTCTTCGGCCCGTTTATTGGAGCTGTTCCATCCACAATATTGGTAATGATGGTTGAACCTATCCTGGGATTATACTTTTTAATCTTTATATTAATCTTACAACAGGTAGATGGAAATATTATAGGGCCTAAAATACTGGGGAACTCTACGGGTCTTCCTAGCATATGGGTACTTTTTGCAATATTAGTAGGAGGTGGGTTATTCGGGTTCATAGGCATGATACTGGGGATACCAATCTTTGCGGTTATATATGCTTACATTTGTTATATGATAAATAAGAGACTAAAGAAAAAAGGCTTATCTTTAAATTTAAATGACTACAAATATGCTTATAAAGAAAAAATAGCAAAGGGGTCAGAAAGACCCAAAGTAATTATTGATGAAGATAAGGAAGAAAAGAAAAAAGATATATTAGAAAGAACTCCAGTAGATAAAAATTCAGAAATGTATAATGCTGAGGATGAAAATAGTGGTAAAGAAAGTGGCAAGATTGGAAGAATACCACTATTAAATAGATTAAAGAAAAAATAATAGCTACTATCAAGTAGTAGGAGAAGTAGTGTATTCGAGAAATGCGGGGAAAAAATGAATAACAGTGATTATAACAGAAAAAGATATGATGATTTTGAGCCAATAAGTATGGCAAATGCAAAAAAAATGAAGGATGATTACAGAGAGGTTTTAAAAAGAAATTTGGACAGAGAGATTATTACCTTTCAAGAAGATATGAGCAAGCATTGTTCGTTTAAAGCTGGAGGAAAGGCAGAAACATTTATTGAACCTAGAAATAAAATGGAACTATTAGAGGTTTTAGAAATTTTATCTAATAGTGATGTGCAATATATGGTTATTGGAAATGGTTCGAATATATTAATAAAAGATGGAGGGTATAAAGGGGCTATTGTAAAAATAGGAAAGAACTTTTCAAATATAAAAGTTGATGGAACTACAGTCAAAGTAGGTGCAGGTGCCTTACTTTCTACCGTTTCAAGAGAAGCTTCTAGGGCAGGATTAAAGGGCATGGAATTTGCCTCAGGAATTCCAGGAAATATTGGCGGAGCAATATTTATGAATGCAGGTGCCTATGATGAAGAAATGAAAGACATTGTAGCAGAAGTTAGGGTAGTTTCAAAAGATGGAAGAGAAGAGGTTATATGGTTCCCTAAGGACTTGAGATTTGGCTATAGAAGTTCTGCAATTCAAGATTCAGAATACATAGTGCTTGGAGTGACACTTGACTTGAAAAAAGGAGATAAAGCTGAAATTGAAGCTAAAGTTAATAGATTAAATGAGCAGAGAAACCTAAAACAACCAGTAGAATTTCCTAGTGCAGGATCTTTCTTTAAAAGGCCAAAGAATAACTATGCAGGAAAGCTTGTGCAAGATGCAGGGCTGAAAGGTTTAGAAGTTGGTGGTGCGAAAGTTTCAGAAAAACATGCAGGCTTTATAATTAATCAAGGCGGAGCAACTGCAACAGACATAATAGAACTAATGAATCAGGTTCAAACTATCGTAAAAGATAAGTTTGGGGTTGTTTTAGAACCGGAAGTTAGAATAATAGGGGATTAAATAACTATGAAATACATAATGACTTATGATTTACATACACACACTACCTATTCTCACGGTAAGGGTAGTATAGAGGATAATGTAAAAGTGGCACATGAGAAAGGACTAAAAGGGATTGCTATTACAGACCACGGTAGGGATCATCATTTTTATGGGATAAAAGGGGATGCCTTAACAAAAATGAGGGCTGAAATAGAAGTGTTAAAACCTAAATACCCAGGGATGGAGATTTACCTTAGTGTAGAAGCGAATATTCACGATGGGGGAAATGGGACAGACATTCGCAGAAAAGAAAAAGCAGACTGTGATTTTGCCATTGCAGGCTATCACTATGGGACTAGTAATGGTTATTGCGTTTCAAATTTTCTTTTTAATAAAGGAATAATTAATACAGCTAAGAGAGAGGCGAAGATAAAAAAAAGAAATACAGAAATGATAGTTAGAGCTTTGGATAAAAATGAAATTAAAGTTCTTACACACCCTGGAGATAAAGCTATTGTTGATATAGTGGCTATTGCAAAAGCTTGTGAAAGAAATAATATCTTGATGGAAATTAGTGCGCATCATGATAATCTTACGGTAGAACAATTAAAAATTGTGGCTGAAGAAACAAAAGTTCTTTTTATTATTAATAGTGATGCTCATAGACCAGAACATGTCGGAACATTCCAACCAGCATTGGATAGGGTGCTTAAATCGGGAATTGATATCGAAAGAGTAATCAATATAGAGATAGTTGAAGAGGACGAAGATGAAAAAATTATACAAGAAATAGGAACAGAGGAAGTGGGAGTTATAAGCACAGGGAATGGGGAAACTTTGATTGAACAAAGTACTACGAAAGTGGAACCTACCAGCTACCTAGGGATTCGAGTAGAAGAAGGTGGACAGATTGTTGTAGAGCAAACTATGGTAAACACGTCAAGCAGTAATGTGGGGACAAATATTGCCTCTGACTTTACAGGAGAGATAAAAGGAAAACAGAGTAAGTTTTCGAAGAGAATGAAACCAATAGTCGGAGTTCAAACAAGCATGGATCTAGGCTTTAAAATCCATGAGGACTTAGAAGAACCGAAATAGACTATGCAATATACAATAAAAAGAGGATGTAGATTACGCAAGATTTTTCAGCGATATAGAATATGCTGAAAAAGACAAGTAAAGGAGGGAAGATGGAATTACTAGTGGTAACAGGTATGTCTGGTGCTGGAAAAACCCAGGTTACAGAAACCATTGAAGATTTAGGATATTATTGCATAGATAATATGCCTCCTACATTATTGCCCAAGTTTTTAGACTTAATAATGGCTACAGAAAATGAGGTGTATAAGTTTGCAGTAGTAATGGACGTTAGAAGTGATAAGCACTTTGGAAGCGTAGAAAGCACCATAGATGAATTAAAGGAGAGAGCTGTATCTCACAAAATAATATTTTTAGAAGCCTCTGATGATGCTTTAATGAAAAGATTTAATGAAACAAAAAGGGTTTATCCTGTAACCAATAAGGCTGTTACTTTAAATGATTTAAACAAAGAAAGACAATTGCTTGAGGGGTGTAGAAGCAAGGCGGATATAGTAATTGATACTTCAAAGATGAAAGCTTATAAATTAAGAAATACCGTTATTGAAATATTAGAACAAGGCGGGAGTAAAAAGACTTTTATGGTAAATATAATGTCTTTTGGATTTAAACATGGAATGCCGATAGCAACAGATATGTTGTATGACGTAAGGTTTTTCCCTAATCCTTATTATGAAACTAGCCTAAAAAATCATACAGGGAATAGCAAAAGAGTTCAAAATTTTGTGAAAAAAGCGCCAGAATATGAAGCGTTTTTTAGACATGTAACAGAAAATATTGAGCTGGTAATGCCTGCATTTATGAGGGAGGGGAAGTATCACTTGAATGTTTCCTTCGGGTGCACAGGCGGGAAGCATAGATCAGTTACTTTGGCAAATGCTTTAGAAGAGTATTTTAAAGATAAAGATGTTAAAACAACTTTAGATCACAGAGATATTAGAAAAAAATAGTTATTGTGATTAATCACAATAAAGAGAAGCAAGTTTAGTATTAAATAAGAGAAATTAATAAATATGCGGATGAATAGTTGAGATATCAGAATAATATTATTGACTATTTATGTAAATATATTAGAATGAATCTATATGTAATAATGTTTTAACGATTTAATTGTTAGAAACCTAAAGTTGGTAGTAATTGAAAGGAGAGATTAATGGAAAAAGTAATTATCGCAGCAGCGATTTGTGGGGCAGAAGTAACAAAGGAACATAATCCAGCAGTGCCATATACAGTAGAAGAGATAGTGAGGGAAGCGAAAAGTGCCTATGATGCAGGAGCCGCAATTATTCATCTACATGTTAGAGAAGATGATGGAACTCCAACTCAAAGTAAAGAAAGATTTCAAGCTTGTGTAGATGCAATCTTAAAAGAAATGCCAGATGTAATTATACAACCTTCAACTGGGGGCGCTGTAGGAATGACTGATTTAGAAAGGCTTCAATCTACAGAAATTACTCCTACTCCAGAGTTTGCAACTTTAGACTGTGGTACTTGCAATTTTGGTGGAGATGAAGTTTTTGTAAATACAGATAATACAATTTTTAACTTTGCGAGAATAATGCAAGAAAGAGGCATTAAACCAGAACTTGAGTGTTTTGATAAGGGCATGATTGATATTGCGATGAAAGCTTACAAGAAAGGCCTGTTAGACACTCCTCTTCACTTTGACTTTGTGTTAGGGGTACAGATGACAGCAACAATTAGAGATTTAGCTTTTTGTGTAGATAGTATTCCCCCAGGATCAACGTGGACTGGAACAGGGATTGGAAGGGCAGAATTTGATATGGCCACAGCTTCTATAATTATGGGAGGGCATGTTAGAGTTGGATTTGAAGATAACTTGTATGTGGAAAAAGGAGTTTTGGCAAAAAGCAATGGAGAATTAGTTGAAAAGGTAGTGAAAATCGCTAACCTTTTAGGAAGAGAAATTGCAAATCCAGACGAGGCTAGAGAAATATTAGGAATAAAAAAGAAATAAATAGTTTAAAGTTAGTAAAAAGAAAAGACGGAGAGAAAAATGTCATTTTCACTAGATGCCAAAAATGAAATGGCTCATAATATGCCAGAAAAAAAATGTTGCATGCTTGCGGAAATTGCAGGTTTTCTTAGAATGAATGGAAGTATTGAGTTAGTTGGTGGTGGGAAGTTCGTAGTAATGGCCACCACTGATAACCCTGCGATAGCAAGGCATTTTAAGACTTTGATAAAGATGTATTTTGATGAAGATACTGTTACAGGAGTAAAGCAGGGAGGTTTGCCTAAAAAAGGAAATCTTTTTACTATGACAATTGGTCCTGACAATAGAAGTGAACCTATACTGAGGGAAACAGGAATATTGATGATTAAAGAAGGTTATAATTTTATTTCAGATGGTGTCTATGAAGGATTAATAAAAAGTAAATGCTGCAGAAAAGCCTTCTTAAAGGGGGCTTTTTTAGGTGCTGGAACAATTACAAATCCAGCAAAGGGATATCATTTTGAAATAAGCACTACTTCGGAAATACTGGCAAATGATATAAAAAAAATATTGAATACTTTTGAAGGGATTTTAAGCAAGGTAATAAGAAGAAGAAAAGAATATGTAGTGTATATTAAAGATTCAGATCAAATAATTGATGTTCTTGCAATAATTGGGGCGCATAATAAAGTATTCGAGTATGAGAATATAAAGATTGAAAAAGAAATAAAAAATAAGGCTAATAGAATAAGTAATTGTGATAATGCCAATATTGATAAATCTATAATTGCTGGGCAAAGACAGCTTGAAGCCATTAGAAAAATCAGAGATACTAGAGGCTTAGGGAGTCTTCCCGATAAGCTTAAAGATGTCGCAGAATTGAGGCTTGCAAACCCAGAGGCCTCTTTGAACGAAATTGGAGCAATGCTTGTGCCACCAATTAAAAAGCCAGGTGTAAGCAAGAGACTTAGTAAGATTGAAGAGATAAGCCAAGGGATAAAGGAGAATTAGGAATAGATTAGTTACAGTACAACCTGAGGTTAAAGCATAAAGGGAATGCTTAACCTAGGTGAAATAGAGTGAATATAGTAAAAAAATTAGAATAAATCTAAATTAGAAATTAGAAAAGAGGATAAGGTGGAAAAAGGGCAAATAGTTAAACTGAAAATAGATGATATAACTGATTCGGGCCAAGGAGTAGGCAAGATTGACAATATGATAGTTTTTGTCAGCGGGGATATGGTTCTAGGGGATACTGTAGAAGCGAAGATAACCAAGGTGAAAAAAAGCTTTTTACAAGGTAACCTAATCAAGGTATATGAAGAGCCTAGATCTATATATCGAGAAGAATCGTTTTGCCAATACGGAGGTATTTGCGGAGGATGTCTTTTCCATAATTCCTCTTACTTAGGAGAGCTTAAAGTAAAAGAAAAGTGGGTTAGAGATAAGCTTGTTAGAATAGGTGGCGTAGATAACCCTAAGCTAGCTCCAATAATTTATGGGCCTAGAAGATTTAATTATAGGAATAAGGCTGTAATTCAAATTAGAAATACTATGAACAAAAAAGGTGAAGGGCATATTAAGATTGGATTTTTCAGAAAAAGATCGAAGGACATTGTTGATTGTAAGGTATGTCAAATCCAAGAAGAGTCTGTAGCTATAGTTGGGGAAACACTTAGAAAGCTAGGCTCTGTTATTAGCAATAGGATTACCAGTGCAACTATTAAAACTGCTTTTGATAACAGTTGTGTAATGGTAGATTTCTCTATTGATGACTACAAGGCTAAAAGAAAAAAAACTGAAGAGGCTATTGGCTTTTTAGGCAATCCACAGTTTGTAATTGATACTTTGTTTGAAGAATTAGAAAAGGCTGGGTACATATTGGAAAGTGTGTATATTAATGGAGAAATATGTGCTGCAGGAAATCAAGTGCTAAAGGAAAGAGTGGGGCATTTAGACTGTGAAATATCGCCGTTAGCATTTTATCAGGTTAACACTCCAATGGCAGAAGAGCTGCTAGATGTTGCAAAAAAGTATGTAAGAGGAAGCAATATTGCTACTAATGACAAAAGAGAAAATGTTATTTTAGACTTATATTGTGGGGTAGGAACTGTTGGTCTTTATGTGATGGAAAAAGGAGATAGTCTAATTGGGATAGAGGTGTCTAAGGAGGCTGTAATTAATGCAAACAGAAATGCAGTTATTAACAATAATATAGAGGCGATTTTCTTTGATGGAAAAGCAGAAGATGTTCTCGCTGGAATCGCTTTAGGAAATGAAGAGAAATTTGACAGCAGAATTGGCCAAGAAAATGCTGAAAAGATAAAAAATGCAGAAACAATAATAATTGATCCTCCTAGAGCAGGTTGTCATCTGGAACTTATTGAAGCTATTGCAGAAACAGGCTGCAAAAGGTTAATTTATATTTCTTGTGATCCTGGAACTCTTGCTAGAGATATTAAAAGCTTTGCAGAAAAAGGTTTTGAGTTTGTGGAAGGGACACCAGTTGACATGTTCCCAGGAACTGCGAATATTGAAACGGTATGTCTATTGTCCAAACTCAATGTCGACCATCATATTGAAGTGGAATAAAATATGGACGAGCTTGATTTGACCTCTGCTGAGAGTGACATATGCAGAAATTAAGGGATCTGCACTTGAAAATACTAGAAGCCCTTGAACATTTTAATATGATTGATTAACAAAAATACCTCTTGATTGATAAAAAAGTTTCAAGAGGTATTTTATTGAGCCCCTACTCGATTAGAACTTTAAAACTTAGGGTTAGGAATTAGTTTATAACCTTTCGCGAGACCTTTACTTTTATAATCAATTAATAAATTTCTTGTGAGAACAGCCGCATTTACTGCAACTGGAACGGTAACCTGAGAATCTTTAAACTTCTTACCTTCATCATCAACTTGCATTTTGATTGAAATATCTTCATATGCCCATAATCCTATGGGATAGCCAAATATTAGGCCGCCACTTCAACCAAGTCCTACTGAAAGTGATAATTTTTTACCTGCAGCGACAGCAGCAGTATATGCTTCAAAAGCAGCTTTAGTAAAGTATATATTCATAACAAATTCCTCCAATACTAAAAAAGAGGCCCGAAGGCCTCACAGACCCGAAGGCCTCAGAGGCGCAGAGCCCCTAAAAATCAATTACTTTCCGAAATATCTGGCTAAAAGACCTTCAAAAGCACAACCGTGTCTTGCTTCATCTTTTGCCATTTCATGTACTGTGTCGTGAATTGCATCAAGATTTTGCTCTTTGGCCATTTTAGCTAAAGCTTTTTTGCCAGCACAAGCTCCATTTTCAGCTTCAACTCTCATTGCTAAGTTCTTTTCTGTTGAATCTGTTACAACTTCTCCTAGTAATTCAGCAAATTTTGCAGCGTGTTCAGCTTCTTCCCAAGCAGCTTTTTCCCAATACATGCCGATTTCTGGATATCCTTCTCTGTGAGCAACTCTTGACATTGCTAGATACATACCAACTTCTGTGCATTCGCCAACAAAGTTTGCTCTTAGCCCTTCAACGATTGCTTCGTCACAACCTTTAGCAACGCCGATTACATGTTGATCAGCCCATTCCATTTTTCCTTCAGCTGCAGCGACAAATTTATCAGCTCCAACCTTGCAAGTTGGACAGGCCTCTGGTGCCGTATCCCCTTCGTGTGTGTATCCGCATACTGTACAAGTCCATTTCATATCATTTACCTCCTATAATTATAATTTAATTTTGGTTTACCTATCAGCATAAATTCATAGCTCAAAATATTTAGTTGAATTACTATGCCTATTATGTTTATTCTGCCTTGTTAAAATTATCTAATATTTCATAAGTATTCTTTGCTTAATAAACCGTTAATTAAACTATACCACAGATTAAAAGGATGAAACAAAAAAAATAAAAAAATTTAAGAATAGCTCTCGCACACAACTTTTTTGCATATGCAAAAATCCTATCGCCCCTTTATTTGCAAGGGAGGTGAGCCTTATCTATTTGCAGTGTTGAAAAGGGGGCTAAGGGGAGCTGATATTTAGGACATTAGCATAAGGATAACAAAAAAGGCTTGCCCATAGGATGATGAGCAGCCCTTTACATAGCTTTATTACAAAGTTGGGTATTGCAAAAGAAAAATCAAATAGGCTAGTTGTTTTCTTTTAGGATAAATGTGTATAAGTCGCTTAATTTTTCTGGATTGTCAATAAGCTCATTATCTAGGGATGACTCTAATAGCTTTAAGAGGCCGGCTGCGTGAAAATTATAAACTAAAAGTTTGTCGCTTTCGGGCAAATCATTTAGTCTGTCAGTGATGATGAACTGCCCAATTTCTGGAGTCAAACTATGTAGTCCTCTAGCAAATAAGTGGAATTTATTATGTTTTCTAAGTAACTTTAAGAAATCTTTGTTCTTTTTGCCGATACTAAAGAAAGTAAAGGCCATATTTTTAACAGTTGGATTTTGAAGTATAGTTGACTGTTGAAGGCTTTCTTCCAAAATACTTAAGCAAGCAAATGATAGTACTTCTTCTTTAGTTGAAAAATTGTTATAAAATGTTTTTCTAACTAGACCAGAATTTTCAGATATTGCTGAAATGGTTATTGAGTTAAAATGATTTTCTTTCATTAACTCGAGTATTGATTGAACGATTTTTTGTTTTGATTTTCTTGACATGTGACTCCCCCAATATAACTTAATAAAATTATTCTAACAAAAGCAAATGGCTTCTTTCCCCCAAAAAACTATTTACTAACGAATAGATTTTACCACACATTACTGGTAAAAGATAGGTTAAAAGGGAAATAAGTAATACATAAATTATTGAAAAATAATTTAAATTATCAATTTACTCATAAAAGATTAAATGTCCAATAATGGGGGGGATAAGAGTAATTGTCTAACTAGGATTTATATATTTATGAAAATTAAAAAAAAATAATTTTTTTTGCAATAAAAAAGGCATCTTATGCATTATCTAAGTGTAAGAGGTTAAAAGATTAAAGATAAGGAAGATATGGGTGTGCTGTACTGTCTGCAAAAGAGAAAGTGATTTACAGGCAAGGAAGCTAATTTTATTAGAGGAGAATAATATGACGATAATGATAGGGTTGGCTGTAATGATGGTAGCTATTGTAATGGTAACGACCAAAATTAATTAGGTATTGGGGTTTTTATATACGGGAGAAGGAGCTTAGGCTCCTTTTTCTTATATAAGGGGCTAAATGTAAAATTGATGTAAAATAATTGGCAGACTTCTTTAAAAATTTAAAAAATGAGGTAGAATATAGATGTATGAGAATAGAGTGAGAAAAAGAAAAAGAGAAAGAAGAGGAAAGAATGACAAAAGACGGCTATATCAAAGTAAAGATTGAAAAACAAAAAAGAATAGCTTTAGTTGCACATGATGAAAAAAAACAAGAATTGGTTGAATGGTGTGACAAGAATAAGGATATTTTAAAAGGGCATTTTTTATGTGGAACAGGAACTACAGCAAGATTAATATCTGAAACAACAGGGCTTCCTGTATTTGGTTATAAAAGTGGACCTTTAGGTGGAGATTTGCAAATTGGATCAAAAATAGTAGATGGTGAAATAGATGTTGTGATTTTTATGTGGGACCCACTAGAAGCTCAGCCTCACGATCCAGATGTAAAAGCTTTGCTAAGAATTGCAGTTGTATATGATATACCTATTGCAAATACTTTTGCAACAGCAGACTTTATGATTAAATCGGAGTATATGAATCAAGAGTACTTTAGAAAAGTGGAAAATTTCAGCAGCCACATTGAAGATAGAGTTAATAAAATGACAAAGTAATTCATAATTCTTGTTAGTTTTATGTAAAAAACGAATTAAATATTGTGACTAGAAGTGCCTGTATAGTGAATAATATGTAATTATTTGTACTATGCAGCTTTGTTTTTTGATAAATAGTGTGGCAAATTTATCGATAGGTATGATAATATAAAAGAAGGTAAAGAATAGTGCAAATAGTACAATAGGAATTAACTAAACCTAAAAAATAAATAAAAAATATTTTTTTTGCAATAAAAAAGAAAGCTTGTGCATTATATAAGTAAGGAGACAAAAAATGTTAAGTTTAATAAATTTTATAGAAGGCGATAATGAACGAAAACTTGATGGAGTTACAGACGAGATGATAATAAAAATTGGTGAAGGCGACAATAATGCTTTTGAAGATTTTTACAGATTAACTGATACGTCCGTTTATGGTTATGCATTGTCTCTAATAAAGAGCCGCCATGAAGCAAAAGATATAATGCAAGAAACCTACATCAAAGTTAGGTTGAATGCAGATAGATATACTGCCTCAGGGAAGCCTATGGCTTGGGTTTTTACTATAGCAAAGAATATAGCTTTTGGAAAACTTCGCTCAAGTAAAAAAGAAGACATTTCGGAAGATGTGGATTTGATGGGAGCCTCTGATACAACTGAAGATAATTCGGTGGATCGTATGGTATTGCAAGCGGCTCTGAATATATTAGATGAAGATAGCAGGCAAATTGTTGTATTACATTGTGTATCGGGATTAAAACATCGAGAGATAGCAGATAGCCTAGGAATGAAACAGTCTACAGTCCTATCCAAGTATAGTAGAGCCCTTAAGAAATTACAGGAACATTTAAAGGAGAGGTAAAATGAATAAAAAAGATATAGAAATTAGCATAAAATGTGCAGTGGAGGAAATGACTCCAGATATATTGGATCAGATAGTAAATGAAACTTCTTCTAGTTCTATTCAAGAGAAAAAAGTGCCTACAAAGCCAATTTCGATTTCTACAGCTCGGAAGAAGAAAAGAAGAGTGTACATGTCACTTGCTACTATTGCAGCAGTAGTTATGTTGGTTATTGGTGGAACTTTTATGACTGCCGATGCAACTGAAACTTTTTTGTCTATAGATGTAAACCCTAGTGTTGAGCTTGAAGCTAATATAGATGGAGAAATAATTGATGTAGAACCCAAAAACGAGGATGCTAAGAGATTAGTAGAAAACCTAGAATTAAAAGGCAAAAGTATGGAGGCTGCGGTCGTTGAGTTATTAGATGCAATGGTTGTGGAGAAATATATTACTAACGATGAAGCAAACATAGTGCTCTCTGTGTTCAACAATGATAAAAATAAAAGCGAAGAAATAAAACTAGAATTAACATCTCAGCTTAATATATATTTTGAGGAGTCTGGAATAAACGGAAATCTTCATTGGCAACAATTATCTGAGGAAGAATACAATACTATAAAAGAAAAAGCTGATGATAATGCT
Source organism: uncultured Oscillospiraceae bacterium (assembly GCA_964370075.1). Classification (GTDB taxonomy): domain Bacteria; phylum Bacillota; class Clostridia; order Peptostreptococcales; family Anaerovoracaceae; genus CAYJHC01. The sequence goes on from CAYJHC010000010.1 coordinate 28,153, forward strand.
GTCTCTTTTGGTAAGATGGTGATGATAGATAGGCTCCTTGCCATATCTGACGAATTTACGGAAGCGGAATTGTTGTCAATGTCCATTGATGAAATAGAAGATCATTTAGAAGCTATGGGAATTGATGTTGATGATATCTTTGATGATATAGATGAGGATGGCAGAGATGACGACGATGATATAGAAGGCGACGATAATGACAAAGAGGACGATGACTTAGATTTTGGTGATGATGACGATGATGATTCTGATGACGACAATGATAGTTATGATGATGACTATGATGACTATGATGATGATGATTCTGATGACGATTCCGATGACGATGATGACTAAAGTATGGGAAACCTTCTAAATTATAGGACGACAAAGTTTCTGTAAAAGCTCAAAAAATATGGTATAGGATCATTTTATTAAAACAAAAGTCTAGAGTATTCAAAATACCTAGACTTTTTTATTTGTTATAGCAAAATTCCTCCTAGGGCATTATTTGGCCATAGAAGG
>CAYJHC010000011.1:0-28047 GCA_964370075.1 uncultured Oscillospiraceae bacterium
CCGACGCACGGTTTAGGAAACCGACGCTCTATCCCCTGAGCTACGGGAGTATACTACCATAGATATAATAACATATTCTTTCTAGTAATTCAAAATTTTTTTCAAATTATTTGAATTAATAACTAGTAAAAATTAGTGGGTCAATTTTAAATAAATCAAAAACTGTTTGAAAATAATATAAGTTGGGTATATAATGAAATAATCAAATGAAATCATACTATATGTAGTAATTGATAGGAGGAAAAGAAATGGTAGTTGTTACAGGAAACGCTCCAAAAGAGGAGCATCAAGCGTATATTGATTATATCGAGAATAAATATAATAGAAAGTTGGAAAGTATTGATATCCAATTTGATGAAGAAGAATATGCGAATATTTCGTATAAGTTTGCCCCTGTTAATTTTGAAAGAATCCGTAGAATAACAGGATATTTAGTTGGGACTATGGACCAGTGGAATGATGCAAAGCAAGCCGAAGAAAGAGATAGAGTAAAGCATAATTCTTAATTTGAAAGGTATGGAGCTTAAGGGGCTCCTTGTTGAGAATAATAGACAAATAAAAACAGTTTATCGAAAAATGTCTAGATAAACTGTTTTTTATTTCTTTTTTGCCATATTATCGAGAAATATGACACCAATAGGTGCATAAACTGTAGGGGCTATGTTAGTTAACGCAGTTTTTTAAGATTCCATCTTCTAAGTATGAACGAATATTTTCAGATGCGATCTCCATCAACCTACTCCTAGCTTCAAAAGAATTCCATGCTACATGAGGTGTAATGATACAATTTTTTGCAACGAATAAAGGGTTGTCTTCTTTAGGAGGTTCTGAAATTAATACGTCCAAGCAAGCTCCCTGTATAATTTCCATATTTAATGCATGAGCTAAGTCTTCTTCTATAACCAACGGGCCTCTAGCGGTATTTATAAGTATCGCACTTTTTTTCATTTTAGAAAGATTTTCTTTGTTGATTATCCCTTTGGTTTGGTCGCTTAAAAGGCAATGTAGGCTAACTACATCACTTTCTGCAAGTAGAGTATTTAAATCCGTAAACTTTAAGTTGTCTGTTTCTAGGTTCTTTTTAGGGTTAGCGGTATAAACTAAAACTTTCATTCCAAAAGCATTAGCTACTTTGGCAACTTCTTTGCCTATAGTTCCAAACCCGACAAGCCCAATGGTTTTGCTGGCCAACTCTCCCAAAGTGAAATTTGACATAGTAAAGTCTTTGGATTTAGCCCAGGCGCCTTGTCGTATCATTGATGAATAGGGAGCAACGAAATTAGTAGTATTTAAGAGTAGAGCGAACACATGCTGAGTTACGCTTGCTGTGCTATATGCAGGGATATTTGTTACGGGGATCCCTTTAGTTCTTGCATAGGAAACATCTATAACATTATAACCAGTGGCTAGCACTCCTATCCATTCTAGCTTAGGACATTTATCTAACAAATCGTTTGGAAGCAATACTTTGTTGGTAAAAACTATTTCTGCATCTTTAATTCTATCATAAACGTTTTCCGAATCGGTCCTATCATAAATTGTAAACTTCCCAAGTGCTTGAATTTTAGCCCAGCTTAAATCTCCTGGGTTTGCGGTGTATCCATCCAATACTACTATGTTCTTTTTCATGGCTCTCCTTGCTTTAACTTTGATTATTTTAGTTACTTAGATATTTACTAAATTATATTGCTTTGTATTAGTAATTTTAAAGCCCGGTGAAGAATCCGTTTAAGAAATTAAATTGCATGAAAAATTTAGTCAATGGCGCTGTTTCGACAGCGTTTGCAACAGCTAATAAAGTTTCATCTCCAACTAAATAGCAGAAAGCAGGAATGAACAGTATAAGAACTAATACAATCAAAATTCCTCTAATTGCCCCGAATAGTCCGCCAGTTACTTTATCTGTAGTTGTTTTTGCTTTAGTTAATTTATTTTTGAAAATCATCAACTCTAAACCTTTTAAGATTATAATTAGAACAATGAATAATATTGTAAATGTGAATATTTGAGGCACTGGATATTCATACTGGAAAAAGTCGGCTCCGCTAAGAAGATTTAAGGCAACAGGGTATAACAGATATGATAATCCGAAAAGGATAATCCAACCTGCAAGGGCAAAAGCAGTTCCCTTAAGGCCTCTTTGCATACCAAATATAACAGATACGGCTATTACCGCAATAATTAAAATACTTACAACCATGATTTAGTTCCTTTCTAATGTATAAATGTATAAAAAATTTCATTATAAATAGAATACTATAAAATCAACAAAATGTCATCTTTTTTAGTCGTACAATATCATTTTTCTAGTCACAAAACTATTTTAAGGGATTAAAGAAAATTTGGTTAGAAGGCATCTTGAAATTAGACTGTGAAATAGATTAACTTTTGAAAAAGGTGATAAAGTTAAGTGGTTCATGGGCAAGAGGAATAAAATTACGAATACAATTTTTCGAAAATGCTAATAAACATATTTCTGTTTACTAAAAACTGAGCTATGCTAGATTCTTCAATTAAAATTAGAATTGAGGCTAAAAATTCATTTCCGACAATAATTGAAATAGGAGGGACTATAAGTAATACTAGTAAAACTAGCAGCATGCCTTTTGCTAAGCCTAAAATAGCTCCAAAAATTCTGTCAAATGAACCAAATAGATTTCTGTGCATGGTTGTAATTAACAATATCCTTAAAAAGAAGCGTACTATTGAAGCTAGAAAATAGAAAATAATATAAACAAAAATGGTAGGAATGGGCTCGGGCATTTCACTGATATTTAGAGTTCCTACATGATCTAAAATGGGATTCTTGAAAAGCAAAGTAAGTATAAAGGGTGTGAATAAAAAGAGGAGGCGGATGAAACTTTTTAACATACCGTTTATATATCCAAAGGCCGTTGACAATATTAATGTTACTAAAATAATTATATTTACTACCATAATGAAATATATTGTATATGTATTTTAGATATAAAGCAAGAAAAAGACATTTGCTTTGGGAATTTTCGGAAAAGAGAATAGAAGAAAGGCACAAAAAACCACAAATCAAAGGAGAAAACCACAAATCAAAGCAGAATTATTGTAAATATTCTGTATATGTGGTAAAATGATTCGTTATGTAAAAGATATTTTCCCATTACGAGGTGAGTTGTTGGAAAAATTTATGGAAGAAGCCTTAAAAGAAGCTGAAAAGGCTAAACAAGAAGGTGAGGTCCCTGTAGGAGCTATAATTGTAAAAGATGACAAAATTATAGCTAGAGGATATAACCAAAACCAAAGTAAGAATGACAGTACTTTACATAGCGAAATGATTTGCATAAAAAAAGCATCAGATAAACTGGGGACGTGGAGACTAACAGGGACAACAATGTATGTAACCCTAGAGCCTTGTTCTATGTGTGCTGGTGCAATAGTACTTTCTAGGATAGATAATCTGGTAATCGGGGCAATGGATCCGAAGACAGGAGCCTGTGGTTCGGTTTTGCAAATTGCAAATAATAAAAAACTAAATCATAGATTAAATATTACCACTGGTGTTTTAGAAGACCAGTGCAGTAAACTTTTAAAAGATTTTTTTAGAGAATTAAGAGAAGAAAAGCGAGGAAAGAAATTATGAAGAGAATAGTTGCACTATCAATTATAGCTATGATGATAGTAATGCTAGGGGCACCAGTAGCATTCGGAAGCACTTTTAAAGTGGAAACAACATCGCCAAAGGATGATGCAGAAGGAATGGCACTTGATAACCTTGGGATAAAGATAACATTTTCTGAGGAAGTCTATTCTGAGGAAAATGAAAAAATCAATACTAAGGCTTGCAAATTAATTGAGATTGAAGAAACTGAAGAAGAAGATGGAACAGTTACTAAAAAAGATGGGCAAGAAATTCCGTTACTAGTAGTTTTTGATCCTAAAAACAAAAATTCTATAATGGCACTTGCTGATGGAAGTGGGGACAAAGCAATAAAATCAAATGTAGAATATAGATTTGAGCTAGATGAATCATTTGTTTCTGCAGATGGAGATACTCTAGGAGAAAGTACAGTAATCAACTTTAGAACACAAAATACTAGCACGACAATGGGAATAAGTGTGGTGATGATGGTTGTAATGGTAGTTGGTATGGTATTCTTTACAACTAGAAGCCAAAAGAAAAAGGCCGAGAAAGAAGAAAAAGAAAAGTCAAACCCTGCAGGAGTAAACCCGTATAAGGAAGCTAAAGCAACAGGAAAGAGTGTTGAAGAAATCGTAGCGCGAGAGGCTAAGAAAAAAGCAAAAGAAGAAGAAAAGAAAAAAAGACAGGCTGAGGAAAATAAAGTTGAAATTGCAAGTGACAATATAAGGGTTGCTAAGCCTAGGCCAATTTCTGCAGCAGGGGCAACATATAAGCATCCAGTAAAAGAAAAACCCGCTCCAAAAAAAGCCCAGTCTTCGAACAAGAAAAACCAAGGAAACAATAAAAAACCGCAGAACAAAAAAGGTGGTAAGAAAAAATAAGGATGAGTGGAAAAAGAGCGATTTATTTCGCTCTTTTTTAAGGGTGAAAGTTGGAATTGATTAGATAGTATAAAATTAATTTTTCCTAAGTTACTTAGTGGGAGCATGTAATGAAAAAAATAGAATTAAAATCATATGCTAAAATTAACCTAGCCCTGGATGTAGTAGGAAAGCTTCCGAATGGGTATCATCAATTAGATGGGGTTATGCAAATTGTTGATATCTTTGATATAGTTACCATTACATTAGAAGAGGGGCATTGTAAAGAAATTAAGGTAGAAATAACCTCAACATCAAATAACATACCTTTGGGAAAGGGGAATATAGTATATAAAGCCTATGAAAAAATAAAAGAAAAATATGAGAAGAAAAATGCTAAAAGCATCTCTGAAGACTATAGGAAGCTAACTATTCACATAGAAAAGAATATTCCTATTGAAGCTGGTTTGGCGGGAGGTAGTGGGAATGGAGCCGTGACTTTGCTTGGACTTGATAATTTACTCAATCTAGGCCTTTCTTACGAGGAACTTATGGTGCTGGGGAAATCTATAGGTGCTGATGTACCATTTTCAATGTCTGGTCAAATTAAAGGAAATGAAGAAAAGTTTGAAAAGTTGAAGGGCAAAGGATTTTATGCTGCTAGAACAGAGGGAATAGGCGAATTGTTAACTAGGATTACTCCTTATGAAGGGATAGTTTTGATTAGTAAACCCAATATTGGAGTTTCAACGAAAGAAGTGTATGAAAACTTGAATTTAAATGAAATTTCCAAGAAACCAAATGTAGAAGAAATGATAAATGCGTTACAAGTAAAAAACTTTAAGAAGCTTAAAGAAAATATGATAAACATTCTTGAAAAGTACTGTGAAAAAAGGTACAATGATATTGTGTATACAAAGCACAAAATGAAACAACACGTAAAGGTGGGAAAAGTACTTATGACAGGGAGTGGACCAACGGTCTTTGCTCTTTCACCGCAGATTTTAGAGCTAGAGAATGCGTTTAAAGAAATTAGCTTAGAAAACTCCGAAACCTTTATTGTAAAAACCATGAGTTAGGTACTAAGGAGGTAGAAAATATGATTGATTTTTCACTTAGCAGACATAAACCTTTAAGAGAGTTAGTGTATGAAGAAATTAAAACAAAAATCTTAAAAGGGGAAATAGCTCCGGGGACTAGAATGATGGAAGAGGAAATAGCTGAGAATATAGGGGTAAGCAGAACCCCTATTAGGGAAGCTATTAGGCAGTTGGAGAAGGAAGGTTTAGTTACCTTAAAGCCAAGAAAAGGAGCTTATGTTTCTGACATTATTAAGAAGGATATGATAGAAATTCTTGAAGTTAGAGAAACTATGGAAGGGCTTGCGGCTGGTTATGCAGCGTTGAGAATGAATACAGAGGAAAAAGAAAACCTTAAATCTGTTGCAGAAAAGTTTGAAGAGGCTGTGAGAAATGGTAGAACAGAAGAAATGATAGCCCTTGATACTGAATTTCATCACCTAGTAGTGATTGGTGCTAATAATAAGACCTTGACCAAAATGGTAGAGCAGCTACAAGAAATGGTATTGAGGTTTAGATATCTCCATTATGATGACTTTAAAAGAGCGGAATTAATGGTAGAAGAACACAAAGAAATTCTTGAGGCAATTTATACAGCCGATGAAGAAAGAGCTAAAAAAGCAGCCTTTGTCCACATTGATAGGTTGAGAGAAATGGTGGCGAAAGAAGAGTACAATTTAAAAAACGATAGCAATTAAAAGTTAGGATTTTAGAAATAAGTATAAGATATAAGACAGGGTAACTCCTGTCTTGCTTTTTTGAAAAATAAGAAGGACTACCAGTATATAGGATGTTTTTTTGGAAGAAAGTCGTAACAAACTACCAGGGTGTGCAGGTGGGACAGATTAACATATATAAATGCTCATAATACAGTGCAAAACCCTAGCATTTATAGTATACTTTTAAAGTAATTGGAGGAAAAATAAATGAACATAATAGATAGACGACATTCTTTATGGCTTATGAAAAAAGGCATAGATGAAGATTTGAAAAATGATCTTTTAGAGATGAAAGTTAAAAAGGCTGAAAAGGAAGATGCCTTTTATAGAGAATTAGAATTTGGCACTTCAGGAATTAGAGGTGTAATGGGAGCTGGGACAAACAGAATTAATTCTGTAGTGGTAAAAAGACTTACTCAAGGGATTTCGGACTACTTGCTAAGCAAGGCAAAAAAACCTTCGGTAGTGATTTGCTATGACACAAGAAATAATTCTAAGAAATTTGCTGAAGAAACTGCGGAAATTTTTGCGCTTAACAGAATTACATCATATATTGGCCCTGAGCCGATGCCTTTGTCTGTTCTTTCCTATGCAATTAGGAGAAAGAAAGCGGATTTTGGAATAATGATTACAGCTAGTCACAACTCTAAAAAATATAATGGCTATAAGGTGTATGATGAAACCGGAAAGCAAATATTAAAGGGGCAAGTTAAAGAAATTATTAAATATTTAGAAAAAATTGAATATTTTGAAGAAAAAGAATGGGAAGACACTACAGAAGAATTAGCTTCATATAAAAAAGAAATATCAACTGTGATTATTGAAGAGTTTGAGAATATTGCCTTAGAAATAATGGACAAATATGCAAAGGCTGAAGAAAACGTTGAAATAGATAAGGTGGAAGCTACTAATTCTGAAGAAGAAGTAAAGATTGTATATACACCTTTAAATGGAACAGGCAAGAACATGATGCCGAAGTTGCTTAAAAAAGCTGGATTTGATAGTGTTCACACTGTAGCAGAACAGGAAATTTGGGACGGTGAATTTAGCACATGTGTAAAACCTAATCCAGAATTAGAAGAAGTATATATGAAAGCACAGGAGGTAGCAGCTAAGGTAGATGCTGATGTGATTATTGCTAATGACCCAGATGCTGACAGGATGGGCCTTGCAGTAAAGGTAGAGAACAATTATAAAGTATTAAACGGGAATGAGATAGGTTCTTTGATACTTAACTACATGCTGACCATAAGAAAAGAAGAAGGGAACCTGCCTAAGAAACCAATTATTGTAAGGACCGTAGCAACCACTCCTGTTTTAGATGCGCTTATCGAAAAAGTGGGTGGAGAAGCTAGGTACACACTCATTGGATTTAAATATGTCGGTGACAAACAAAACCAAATGGAAGCAGTAGGAGAGCTGGATGATTTTATTCTAGGAGCAGAAGAGGCCAATGGATATTTAGTGGGGACCCATGTTAGGGACAAAGATGGAATAACTGCAGCATTAATCTCTGCGATGATGGTTAAGTACTATAAAAAACAAGGTAAAACTCTTGTGGATGTATTAGATGATATTTATACAGAGTTTGGATATTACAAAGAAAAAACTATTAGTTTTAACCTAGAGGGGCAGGCTGGAGAAAAGATCAGAGCGAGTTTGGTTCCGAGCATAAGAAAAGCATATCTTAAGATTGATCTTGGAAACAAAATATGTGCCTTTACAGACTACGAGGGTAAAAAAACAAAGATAATGCCAGGAGGGGTAGAAAGCAATTATCCTAAGACAAGAAAATTAATTAGCTTGCCGCAGAGAGAAATAATCGAGTTTTTGCTAGAAGATGGGAAGGTAATAATTAGACCTTCAGGAACAGAACCGAAATTAAAAGTATATCTTTTTTCAAAGGGAGAAAGCGAAGAAAAGGCAGAAAGCGTATTGGCTGAAATTGAAGAAAAAGCAAAGGAAGTAATAGAAAAGTATATAAAAGAAAATTCTGATACTATCCAGAAGAGGCTCGCAAAAACAGCTAGAGAAGAGTTCTTGATTAATGAAGAAATAAGAAAAAAAGAAGAAAGAAAAGCTAAAAGAAAGCGTGAAAGAGAAAAGGACGAATAATGAAAAATGTATTGATAAAGATAATTGGAACACATGGTTATGATGAAGAAACTGATGAGCCTATCGAACTTGTTTCAGAAGGGAAAATAGACCAAGACAAGGAGGGTTTGTTTGTAGAGTATGAAGAAAGTGAAATTTCAGGTTCGCCAGGAAGTATTACTAGAGTATATATTAAAGACTCTACTGTTACTATGAGAAGGAAAGATGAAAGCGGAAATACTGTAGGTAATTTAGTTTTTGAAAAAGGGAAAAGGCATGAAGGGGACTTAACCATGTTTTTTAGAACAATGAATGTTGAAATATTAGCAAGTAGTATTGAAAATACAATTACTTATAATGATCCTGGACGCCTAGATATTGAGTATGATATTGCTATTGCGGGCCTAAGTTCAAGTAGCAGCAAAATTAGTATTGAAGTGCTAAAAGAAGGAACACTATAAGGAACACTATATAGTAAATAAAAGCTTATGCGTAGTACAAAATAGTGCAGATTAATAAGAAAAGGAGAAGTGTATGTTCAGTAAAAAAGCAATGAAAATTATTAGCTGGGCGATAATTGGAGTTATGGTTTTTACGACATTAGGAATGGCGGTATTTACATACTTTTAAGTAAAAGCTTAGTATGAAAACCATAATATAAAATAAAAAGTAGTTTTGTTGAAATAGAAAAGGAGAGAGAGATGCCGGAAAAAATAGGGTTTGATGCAGAAAAGTATTTAGAGTTACAATCTAAACATATTTTAGAGAGAATTGGAAACGAGGAAAATGGAAGATTATACCTTGAATTTGGTGGAAAACTTGTACAAGATAAGCATGCTAAAAGAATCCTGCCTGGCTTTGATGAAGACGCGAAGATTAAATTGTTGCATAAACTTAGAGACAAAGCTGAAATAATTATTTGCGTGTACTCGGGAGACATTGCTACTAGCAAAACAAGAGAAGACTTTGGAATTACATATGACTTGGAAGTTCTCAGATTAATTGATGTTTTTAGGAAATATGATTTGGAAGTTAATAGCGTAGTTGTTTCAAGATATCAAGATATTCCTGCTGTAAACATGTTTATAAATAAGCTTGAGAGAAGAGGGATTAGAACATATAAGCATTATATAACTAAGGGGTATCCTACAGATGTAGAAACAATAGTTAGCGAAGAAGGCTATGGGGCGAACCCTAGAATTGAAGTGACGAAGCCTTTAGTTGTAGTGACAGGCCCTGGAGGGGGAAGCGGTAAATTAGCAACTAGTCTTTCTCAGCTTTATGCAGATAGTAGAATTGGTCAAAAATCTAGGTATGCAAAATTTGAAACCTTTCCCGTGTGGAACCTGCCTTTAAAGCATCCAGTAAATTATGCTTACGAGGCTGCTACAGCAGACTTGAAAGATGTGAATATGATTGATAACTTTCACTTAGAAGCCTATGGGAATACTGCTATAAATTACAATAGAGATTTGGAAGTGTTTCCAATTGTAAAAAGAATCATTGAAAAAATTACAGAGGAAAAGTGTGAATATAACTCACCAACAGATATGGGGGTTAATATGGTTGGATATGCTATTAGCCATGATGGAGTTGTTAGTGAGGCTGCAAACCAAGAAATTATTAGAAGGTATTTAATTTCAAAATGTGATTATAAGAAAGGGAATATTCCGGAAGAAACTACTGAACGAATTAAACTGATATTAGATTCTCTAGGATTAAAAGAAGAAGATCGAAAAGTTGTAAAAGGGGCTAGGGAATATATTGAAGTGAAAAAAGAAGCAGAAGTGAATGATGAATCCCTTGTTGCGGTTGCAATAGAATTAAAGGATGGGACAATAATTACAGGAAAGGGTTCAAACATGATGGTTGCAGCAGCGGCAGGAGTTCTAAATGCAATAAAAAGTCTTTGCGGAATAAATGAAGATACCCTATTGATTTCTCCTAAGGTAATAACTTCAATTCAACAGATGAAATTAAAATCTTTGAACAATGAAAAAGAAACACTGAACTTAGAGGAAATACTCATAGCGTTAACAGTTACAGCATCAACTTCTGTAATAGCAAAGGATGCGCTGGAACATCTAATTGACTTGCAAGGTTGCAAACTACACTGTACTGCAATATTAAGCGACAGAGACGAGCAGACGATAAAAAGTTTAGGAATGGATCCTACAAGCGACCCAGAGTATATAACTGATAACCTGTATTTTGGATAAGAGGTAGATATGTATACTCAATTTTTCATGCTTTTCGCAATGATGTTTACAGGATTTTTTTTGAGAAAGACTAAATTCTTAGATGAGCAAGTTACCTCAGGTCTAAGTAAGTTCGTTTTGTATTTTTGCTTTACTTGTATGGCTGTCTTTAATATTGGCACATTAACCATAGACAGGGATATTATGGGTTCCTTAGGAAGTACTTTGTTGATAGTCATACTACTTTTTGTAATTTATGCTTTAGTAGTGAAATACTATGTTAAACTACGAAAATACCCTAAAGAAGTTAGTGGTTTGGCAGAGATTGCAATGACAAGCCCTAACAATGGGTTTATGGGATTTCCTATTTCTTTAATGTTCTTTGGGCAAGTTGGGCTGCTATACATGGCAGTTCACAATGCGGTTTATAATGTTTATGTGTTTTCTTATGGGCTGGTTAAACTTAAAGAAAATACAAAGAGAGATGAAGAACATGGGTCTATGAGAGTGAAAATCTTTAGCCTAGCTAAAGTATGTTTTAACCCTATAATTATCGGAGTGCTGACAGGGCTTATATTGAGCCTTTTAGAAGTTCCTTTAGATAATGTGGTAGGATTATATCTTGAGACTATGGGTTCCTTGGCAACTCCTCTTTCTATGGTACTAATTGGATCCACTTTGGCAGAGAGTAATTTCTTAGAGACTTTTAGAAATAATATAGTGATAGAAGCTGGAATAATGAAGAATTTGATTTTGCCTGCAATTACATTCCTACTAATCTATTGGTTGCCAATAGAACCTATTGCTAAAAGTATTATAGTTTTGGGTATGGCTCTTCCTTCAGGAGCAACAGTGGTAATTTTGGCAACTAGAGAAAAGAATAATCCTGAATTATCCAGTAAAATTTTGTTTTTTAGTACCTTGTTTGCAATGGGGACCCTACCGTTGTTTTTGTGGATAATTGAAAAAACTATAGGGTAAACTCGGACGTTGTAAATACAATGGGAGTACTTTTAGACTTGATTTTGGGAGAAAAGACCCTTAAGCATAAGTGTGTGCTTATCTAGGAAAAATGGAAGTGTTTGCTCAACTTTATGAAGTAGTTATGAGCTTTTGTAAGGTGATGTATCTTGTCCACGGCATAAAAGGGAAAATTGTTTTACGTCGAAAGAGAAAAAATATTAAAATTTCAACAATTTAGATTGATGGTTGAAAAAAATAAATCAATTTTCATTTAAGCCTTTTCAAAAGAGTTAAAATTGTGTATAATATATACAATATTTAAATGTTGTTATGAAGATAAAAGTTAATTATTAATAAGGAGGATATACCATGAAGAAAATCGGAGTATTAGGATCGGGAACAATGGGAGCTGGAATCATTCAGGTAATGGCTCAGTGTGGATTCGAAGTTGTACTTAGAGCAAGAAGAGAAAGTTCCGTTGAAGGTGGAATCGCAAAAGTTCAAAAGAATTTAGCTAAACTTGTTTCTAGAGAAAAAATCACTCAAGAAGATATGGATGCTGCAATGGGCAGAATCAAAGGTTCTACAGATATTAATATTGTAGCTGATGCAGATTTAATAATAGAAGCTGCTACAGAGGATATGGAGCAAAAGAAAGCTTTATTTGCAGAGTTAGATGCTCTTTGCAAGCCAGGAACTATTATTGCAACAAACACTTCTTCTCTTTCTATTACTGAAATTGCTCAAGCAACAGGAAGACCTGATAAGATTGTTGGAATGCACTTCTTCAATCCAGTACCTGCAATGAAACTTGTAGAAATAATCAAAGGACTATCTACATCTGATGAAACTAGAGATATTATTCTTGACTTAACAAAGACAATTGGAAAGACTCCAGTAGAAGTTGCTGAAGCTCCAGGATTTGTTGTTAATAGAATATTAATCCCAATGATAAATGAAGCTATCGGAATTTTAGCTGATGGAGTTGCTGATGCTGAAGGTATAGACAATGCTATGAAGCTTGGAGCTAATCACCCAATGGGACCTTTAGCATTAGGAGATTTAGTTGGACTAGACGTTTGCCTAGCTATAATGGATGTTCTATATGCTGAGTATGGCGATCCAAAATACAGAGCTCATCCTCTAATGAGAAAAATGGTAAGAGGAAACAAGCTAGGAATGAAAACTGGCGAAGGTTTCTATAACTACAACAAGTAAGATTAGAAGATGGGTTGGATAAGTACACTTGCTTAACTCAAAAACTATAAATAACTAGAAAGGCTCTAAATAATTAGGGCCTTTTTTGATGGCTTGCTTCCCCAAAGTTAATGGCTCCGAGATATTTCTTGGGGCCTTTTATTTTAAACAATGAAGAAATAAAGCTTGGAATATTTTGACCATGGAAAGGGAACACTGACAAGTATTTTTCTAAGTAGGATTAAAAGCGATTTGAATTTTTATATATCTCGGTACTAATTTTGCTATAAAATTGAATTTCTATTGTACAGGTGCTAAAGAACACAAAAAGAATAAGAGAAAATCTAAAAATATGATTTTTATTTTAAGCATAAAAGGTATAGACTTAAGGCAAGTTAATAATAAACAAACCTTAGGGGGTTAGTATGAAGATTTTAATTTTAGGAGCAGGAGCTCAAGGGTCAACAGTTGCTCAAAGAATGGATGAGCAACCACATATTACAGAGATGATTGTCGCAGATTATGATATGAAAGCTGTTGAAGGATTAGTAAAAACTCTAAATAAAGCAAAAGGAGTGCAGGTAGATGCCTCTTCAGTAGACAATATAGTTGCAGTTGCAGAGGGCGTTGAGTTGATAGTTAATGCGCTTCCACTTTTCTTTGGAAGAAATGTATTGGATGCAGCATTAAAGGTTAAAACAAATTATCAAGATTTCTCTACACCTAATTTAGCGCCGCTTTGGGCTGATGGAGTGGATATTTTAAGAAACGAGTATGATAAAAAGTTTAAAGAAATAGGAAAGCTTGCTCTTTCAGGAACAGGATCAGCACCAGGACTTATCTGTGTTGCCTCAAGAAAAGCAGTAGAGCCGTTAGACACTTGCGAAACAGTATATAACCTTGTATTTGAAGGGGTTGAGGCTAAGAGATTTATGCCTTTCTGGTGGTCTCCAATCAATGCTCTTGAAGATATGTGTGAAGTTGCTTATGCTTATGAAGATGGAAAATTAGTAAAGACTGTTCCGTTTAGCAATCCTGTTACAAGAAAATATGACTACATTGATGAAGAAATTACTTTTGTAGAGCACTGTCATGATGAGCCTGTATATATGGGGCTTAATGCAGAAGAATTTTTCAAAGGCGCAAAGAACTTTTACTTTAAATATACTGGAACAGGATGCAAATTTGCAGAACCTTTATATAGAGCGGGCTTGCTTTCTAGAGAGCCTGAAGAAATAAATGGAGTTGAAATTGCACCTTTTGATGTTATATTAGCTCATATTCCACATCCGCCTACACTTAAGGCTGGTCTTCAAGAAATTGTTGACGAAGGGTTAGTGGCGGACACTGGTTGTATGGTTATAGAAGCTTATGGTAAAAAAGATGGAAAAGACACTTTAGTAGAAGTGCACGTAAATGCACCAGGATTTATGGAATCTTTTGAAAAAGCAGGTCTTTCCGGCGAGATGTATCTAACGGGACAAGGTGGATACTTATTTACTAAAATGCTTACAGAAGGCAAGTTTCATCAAGTTGGAGCCATTACAACTGACATGGTAACATATGAACAAGCTGATATATACTTTGAAGAAGCGGCTAAGTTAGACATTACTTTAGATATTATTGTGAAAGAAATCTAAAATTTTCTAGAATCTGGAGAATGTTACGTTATGTTAAAGTCTAATACCAATTAGAAAATATACCAGTACATAAAGAAAAAGTTAAGACTGCAGCAATAGTATTTTGCTGCAGTCTCTTTATTTTATCCTAGCTTAAGAAATTCATCTAATTATTACTCTGGTGGCTACACTATTGAAGGGGTAGAAAATTTGACCTGCAGATATTGATAGCTATATTGCAATTTTAAATCCAAGGTTTATCTAATACAGAAATGATTTGATCCATTCTAGCATAAAGGTACAGTTGGATATCCCCGTCTGATTTATCTTCCAGAGAAAGAATTGACTTTGCTTTGGAAAGCCTATATCTTATAGTGTTGCTATGCTGAAACAAAGTGTCAGAAGTTAGGTTAATATCATTGTTGCACTTAGTATAAGCAATTATAGTTTCTTTTAACCTGGAATTGTGTTCGTGGTCATATTTCTCTAGCAATCCATTAATATGATTATAATAATTTCGAGTTTTTGAATAGCAGAATTCTGAAAAAATTAATGTATCTGCTCCTAAATCGTTAAAAGAAAGAAAATATAATCTATCAACTTGGGCAACTGCTTGAGTGAAGAGAACTTCGTGAATAGATGCCTTCATCTGGGATAAGTTGTTTTTTGGTTGGCTAAGATTTATATAAAAGTCGGTTGTAGATATAGAAAGGGATCCTAACAAAGTAGTTATAGCTTCGTTTGGATATGCATCTTTTTCAAAGGAAAAAATTAGCAAGAAACACTTATTGCATTTGATAAAGCTGTAGGCAAAATTTTGAGTGAGGGTATTTGCTTTGTTCTGATTAATACAATGAGAAAGTTTATCTGATAATTGAGTTTCAAATTGCTCTTCATTTTTTGGTGAAATGCAAATGCACTGATAATTATCAAAAAATAAAGGGTTAATACTATAGGATAAAGTTTTTATTTCTTCAGGGTCATTGCTTCCTACAATATTTCGAAGAGTCTTTAAATTGAACCAATTTGAGCCTTGATTGATTAGGGCATGCTTAACCTCATAAATCATATCATCCATATAAGTGTCATTAAAAAAGAAAATTGGAATGTTATGTAAATCTGCAAGTTCAGTTATTTTTTTTGGAAGACTTGTGCACCAAACGGTTTTAATTGCAATGGCAGAAACTTTTACCTCAAGTAAGGTTCTTAAAGAAGCATATAGAAGTTCATAATTATCTTTAACATTAGATAAACTTGTTACAACAAACTCTCCCTCATTAAAGGTTTTTCTTATATCCTCGATACTTTCCCACTCAAATATACCAGTTCCCTTAACAATATTTTGTAGGGTGGAAGGGTTGTTGCATAATTTAAGCTGATCCATTTTTGGAAGCGTAAGTAATTGGGATACACTTATCAAATTAATTCTCCTATTTTCATTATTTTGTAATTTTTACATAAACATAAAGTTATTTTATGACTTTTTCCAATTGAAAGTGAAATCAAATTCTTGTATATTATAGCATAAGGAAGATATATAATAATAAAGAAAAATGATATTATCAATATAATAGGAAGCCGAGAGTACACTTAAGAGAATAAATTAAGAAAAAAGGAGAGAAGAATGAAAGAGTTTAAGTTTGATATTGATTACGTTAGACAACAGTTCCCTGCACTTGCAACTACTGTAAATGGATACCCAGCAGCATTTCTAGATGGGCCGGGAGGAACTCAGGTTCCAAATAGAGTTGTTGAGAAGGTTAATAATTATATGTATTACACTAATGCCAACTGTGACGGAGAGTTTAAAACTTCAAGAGATAGCGATGCGGCAGTACTAAATGCAAGAGCAGTGTATGCTGATTTTTTTAATTGCGACCCAGAAGAAGTTGCCTTTGGGGAAAACACTTCAACCGTTGCGTTTAAAATAGCACTTGGGCTGGCTAGAACTATGGAAAAAGGTGATGAAATAATTATTACAGACATTGACCACGAAGGGAATAGGTCACCGTGGAGAACTTTAGAAGACTTTGGAATGGTGGTTAAATCTATTAAAGTGAATCCTGAAACAGCACAATTGGATTTTGAAGATTTTAAGTCAAAGCTTTCTGATAAGACAAAGGTATTAGCTATCAACTGGGCAGCTAATGGGTGTGGAACAATTAGTGATATTAAGAAGTTTATTGATGAAGCGCATAAAGTAGGTGCGATTGCCTGTGTTGATGCTGTTCACTATGCTCCTCATAGACCAATTGATGTGAAGGAAATTGGAATGGATGTTCTGTACTGTTCTGCTTATAAATTCTGTGGCCCTCACCTTGGGATTATTTACATGAATAAAGACTTAGGAGAAAAAACTAGGACCATTAGAGTTATGGCTGATGATAACTTAGACATGCCTTTGAAATTAGAAACTGGAACAATTGCAAAAGAACTTGTTTGTGGAGCGGCAGAAGCTGTTGAATTTATTGCGGATATAGGTGAAAGGCATATGGATTTCTTCCAAGATGAAATAAAACATTTAGAAGGAAGAAGAAAAAACATCGTTGCTGGAATGCTTGCTATAGATCATTATGAAGATGGGTTGGCTAAAGGCTTAAGAGCTAAGCTTAGAGAAATTGAAGGTGTTAAAATTTATGGCCCAGCAGAAGATGCAGAAAGAACCTGTACAGTTTCTTTCTTGATTGAAGGACATAACACAAATGATCTTGCGAAATTTATGGGTGAAAAAGGCCTATTTGTTTGGGATGGCCATTATTATGCAATGGAGTTGATTACAGAAGTTTGGAAGCTTAGAGAAGTTGGTGGGCTTTTGAGAGTAGGATTTGCACCTTACAATATGGTCCTAGAAGTGGATAGGGTTGTAGAAGCAGTGAAAGAGTTTATTGCGAGATAATAGGCGGGCAAACCTACATAAACTGCTATATGGAAACGATGGAAACGAAGTTACTGTAGCTTTCGAAAAAATTAGTACTCGCCGCTTATTTTGATAAAATAAATGCTAATGTTTATGAATTGAAAAATGAAAATAAGAGGGATTTATGAAAATTATTAATGCAAAAAAAGAGCATTTCGCTGAAATATTAAAGTACAATGAAGATTTGGTACATTTTTTATCACCTATGGATTTAGAACATCTAAGAGAGATGGATAAAGAGCTTTTACTCCATAAAGTGGTTGTAGAAGATGATAAAGTATTAGGATTCTTGATGGCTTTTGAAGAAAATGCAAACTATGATAATGAAAACTTTCTTTGGTTTAAAGAAAGAATGGGAAAATTTATTTATATAGATAGAATAGTAATTCCGAATGAAAACCAAGGTAGAGGAATAGGCAAGTTGCTATACGACTTTGTTTTTGAGTTTGGGAAAGCGGAAGGTTATGATTTGGTAACCTGTGAAATTGACATAAAGCCTCCAAATGAAACCTCTTTGAAATTCCACAAGAAAATGGGTTTTGAAGAAAAGGGAAGACAGGTTCTTAGTGGAGGTAAAAAAGAAGTATCTCTACAAGTTAAAACATTATAACTTAAGAGGATGAAGAAATATTAGATATAAATACATAACCCGGCTAAAGCTTTAAATATGTTTTAGTTCGAAAAGAAAGATGTCGATTGTAATGAGTTTAGGATAATAGAATCTAGTAATAAGATAGTGTAGCAGTAAAGTTGTTACACTATTTTTTTCGTTTAGCCTTGTAAATCCTTTTAACTTGTGGGTAAATATGATATTATGTAACAGAAGAAAGTGCATAAGCGCTAAGTCGAAAAAATCTAAAGAATCTAATTACTCAAAGAATTCTAAAAAATTCTAATCAATTAAAAGAAGGAGTCTTTCCACATGGATGATAAAATGTTTAAAGAAAAAAAAGTAGGTGAGCTTAGAGAAATGGCTCGCTCAATTGGTGTTGAACGTACCGAAAAAATGAAAAAAGCTGAACTTATTGCGGCTATTATGGAGCTTGCGCAAAAAGAGAAAGAGAAAAATGAAGCTGAAGGGATAGTCAGTATACAAGAGGGCGAAGGAAAGATTAAGAAAGAAGCTAATAAGCCAATAAGAAAAAATAACATGAGAGTCCCAAGAGAAGAGGCGGTTTTAAGGTCAGATAGCAATGTTAAAGAAGAGCTACCTGAGGTAGAGGATAAAGAGAAAGAAAAAGTTGCATCTAAGGGGAGAAATAGTTCGGAGAAGAGAGAAGTTGCTAGGAAGGATGCTCAGGGGAAGGAGTTTTCTGGAATAGAAAGTAAACCTGTAGTTCAACAGCGAATAGTTGAGGGTATTTTAGAAATTCCGCCAGAAAGTAGCTTTGGATTTCTTAGATTTCATAATTTTATGAGTAGTGAAGATGATATATATGTTTCTCCAGTTTTAATTAAAAAATTCAGACTTAGAACAGGGGATAAAATAAAAGGGAAAGTAAGAGAAGCTAAGCCAGGAGATAAGTTTGGGAGTTTGATTGCTCCAGAAGCAGTAAATGGTGATGAGCCTGAAAAGGCAAGGCTAAGAAAGAACTTTGATGACCTAACTCCAATTTTTCCGACAGAAAGGCTAAAGTTAGAAAAAAGTCGAGGAGAGATAGCTGCCAGGTTAATTGACCTTATTTCACCTATAGGGAAAGGGCAAAGAGGCATAATTGTAGCGCCACCAAAAGCAGGAAAAACTACACTTCTAAAGCTAATTACAAATAGAATTGAAGAAGATCATCCTGAAGCGGAGCTAATAGTTCTGTTAATTGATGAAAGGCCCGAAGAAGTTACGGATATGAAAAGATCTATGAAGGGGAATGGCGAGGTAATTTACTCTACTTTTGATGAGCAACCACAAAATCATGTAAAGGTTGCAGAAATGGTTCTTGCTAGAGCTCAAAGATTAGCTGAGCAGGGCAAGGATGTAGTGATACTTCTTGATAGTATAACAAGGCTGGCGCGAGCATATAACCTGGTGTTGCCATCATCAGGAAGAACCTTGTCTGGTGGATTTGATCCTGGAGCACTTTACAAGCCAAAAAAATTCTTTGGTGCAGCTAGAAATATTGAAGAAGGTGGAAGCATTACAATTCTAGCTACAGCTTTAGTGGAAACAGGAAGCAGAATGGATGATGTTATATTTGAGGAATTCAAAGGGACAGGAAATATGGAGCTTCATCTAGACAGGAAACTTTCAGAGAGAAGAATCTTCCCAGCTATTAACTTAAATAAATCAGGAACTAGGAAGGAAGAAAATCTTCTTAGTTATGAAGAATTAGAAGCTACGTGGTATCTAAGAAGGTTGTTGGGAGATGGCTCCAATCAGGATACCATGGAGAAAATTATTACAAACCTGTCTTACACTAGAAACAATGCGGAATTTATTAAAATTCTAAAAGAACTTAAGTTTTAGTGCGCTGAATAAATGTGAAGGAACTACTTGAGTATAATGGGGAGTAATAATACTAAGGGATAATTTTTAAACAGATTTAGGGAGATTGTCTTTAGAGTTGCGCTTTTTTTAGACGTGCTGTAGGAGAAATTGCTGATTAAAGAAAAACACCATAAATGATGCACAAGTAAAAAGAAAATAGGGAAGTTATGGATTTAAACAAAATATTTATTAAAAATGCAAAACCTACTAAAGTAGGCGGTCAAGCTGTATTAGATGGAATAATGATGAAGGGAGAGTCAAAAACTGCTTTGGTTATGAGGCTTCCAGATCACTCTTTGTACGGAAAAGTTACGAGAAAGGCAGCCCCTAAAAGTTGGACTAAAGTTCCGATAATTAGAGGGGTTGGTATTTTTGGTGGGGCTCTAATTGAAGGGGTAAAAACAATAATGAACTCTGCTGATATACTAGAAAAGTATGATGGAGAAAACGCCTTGGAAGATGATAGGTTTACAAGGTGGATGAATAAGAAGTTTGGCAAAGAAAAAGCTTGGAATATATTGATGTACATAACTGTTGCTTTCTCGCTGGCGCTTTCCATAGGGCTTTTTATAATTATTCCAACAGCATTGGTAAGCCTGGGAAAATTGATTTGGGATAATACAATTTTCCTTAACATAATTGAAGGTATAGTAAGGATAATTATTTTCCTGATATACATATTACTAGTATCAAAAGTCAAAGAAATAAAAGACGTATTTAGGTATCATGGTGCAGAACATAAAACCATACACTGCTTCGAAAGTGGAGAAGAGCTTACGGTAGAAAACTGTAGAAAGTTTACTACGCTCCACCCTAGATGTGGGACTAGCTTTTTAGTCTTTGTATTAATTATTAGCCTTATTCTGTTTTCTTTCTTGGGTTGGCCTAATATTTTTATTAGGATAGCATCAAGGCTATTGTTACTTCCTGTAATTGCAGGCATATCTTATGAACTTCTAAGGTGGGCAGGAAGAAGCGATAGTTGGCTAGTGAAAATACTCAGCCTACCGGGTATTTACTTACAGAAGATTACTACGGCAGAACCAACCGACCAACAACTAGAGGTGGCAATTGTTGCTCTAAAAGCGGCTACAAAAGCTAAAGGACCAGTGGGGGAGGGTTTATGTGACTCGGAAGGGAATATTATTAAGAACGTGAAGGCGTTAATGACTTTGGGGGAAAAAGAGCTAGTTAATAGAGGAATTGATGAAAGGGAGGCAAAGGCGCAAAGTGAATTGCTGTATTGCCACTTAAAAGGGGTTAGTAGAGGAGAACTGTTTAATTTTTGGAAAAAAGAGGTTACAGGTTCTGAGATAAAAAGATATAATAACTATATTCTAAGAAAAGCGAGTGGAGAACCTTTGGAGTATATCACAGGAACACAAGAGTTTATGGGGCTTGAGTTTATTGTAAATGAAAATGTTTTAATTCCAAGACACGATACAGAAGTAGTAGTTCTTAAGGCGGAAGAACTTCTTCGGAATATGGAAAATAATAATTTGGAAGAAATGAATACCGAAGATTTAGATGTCAATGGCCTCGAAGCTGAAGAGGTTAATCCTGATAATATCAATGAGAATAAATTGGATAAAATTAGAGTGTTGGATCTTTGTTGCGGAAGCGGAGCAATAGGAATATCTATAAATCAAAGAATTGGAGATGACAAGATTGACCTTTCCTTAAGTGATATTAGTGAAGAGGCTCTGTTGGTTACAGGAAAGAATATCAGGAAACATAAAATAGAAAGTTGTATTATTCAAAGCAACCTTTTTGAAAATATTCAAGGTGACTATAGTATGATTATTTCGAATCCACCATATATTCCTACTAAAGAAATCGAAGAATTAATGATTGAAGTTAGATCTCATGAACCCATTTTAGCTTTAGATGGTGGGGATGATGGATTACATTTTTATAGAAAAATAATTGAACAAGCTGCTGAATATCTTCAAATAGGGGGAGCATTAGTATTTGAGGTTGGACATGGCCAAGGAATTTATGTGAAAGACCTTATGGAAAAACAAGGCATTTATGAAAACCTAGAAGTTATTTATGACCTAGATAATAAAGAGAGAGGTGTTGCAGCCATACGAGTAAGATAACTCTAGCATGAAAAGAAAAAATAAGACCACTGATAAACTCGGTTTATCTTGTGGTCTTATGTTGATTTCAGGGATGCTTTCCTCGCAATAAGGTGTCTATAAGGTGAGAATAAAAAACCTAGAAACCCGTTGTACATCTTAAACGCCGCGATTAATGGCTTGGATGTCTTTAATACACACTTATATGTTCTTCCTCTTTCTACTCCACCAAACGACTCAATTGCATTACTCTTGATAGCGTTAATTAAATCATTGTTGCATCTAATTTCCTCTGAGAAAACTGTATAGCCCTGGCCTACGTTCTTGTGTGAATGAGAGTCTGAGCCTCCTATCATAGGTAGGTTATGTGATATTCCCATTTCCTTTGCCAGTCTGTTTGATTCCTCGGATTCACACGTATTGAATCCTTCTAAAAAGTCGAAATCTTTAATCATCTCAGGCATCTCTTTAATCTTCTTAAAGAACATAGCGCTGGATGACCTTACCCCAAAAGGGTGAGCTGGTCCTAAGATTCCGCCATTTTGATGCACTAGTTTTATTAATTTTTTAACGGTCATTCCTCTAACTTGTAACACCTTTAGGTGTACGTCATCAGGCATAATTACCAAGAAGTGACCTGCGTCTTTTGTATCATATTCGATTCCCTTTAGTACCACGAAATCTTTCACCCAATGGTGTAGCACAGTATTTAAAGAAAAGTGATGGCTGTGCAGAGTAGTTTCGGGCTCTTTTAAGGGTGCTGCAAAGGTTTGCCAATGCATGTAACCTTTATATGAATCATGGTCAGTAACCATCATGCCATCAAAACCTTGCTTCTTAAGCGTGTGAGCATAATCTACAATTCCAATTTTGGAATCGATAGAGCCTTCCCTTGTATGACAGTGTAAATCTAGTTTCAACAATACCCCCTTTCGTACTTATCAACAGTAACTTAGTATTCCAATCATTGGAGGTTATACTTAAACTTAACATATCAATGTGATAGAGTTGTGAAAGGAATGAATTTTTATATAGAATGTTTCGTTATTGAGAATTAAGAGAAAATAGCAAAAAAACAATCAAATTATGATGTGAAAAAATCAACTGTAATTTTTCGTTTAAATTTCAAGGTAATACACAGATATTAATTTATGGAGTTAATGTGAACTAATCTACATAAACATTGCTAATAGGAATGTTAAGAAATATTTTTTAGTTTTTCTAATTTTTTGTCATCTAATGCATCAATAATTACCGAACTTGAAGCACTACCTACAATAATTATTGCTCCGATAAATTGTAAAGTAGTGAAACTTTCCCCAAAGAAAATATACCCTACAATTACACCAACTACAACTTCAATTGCAGAGAGAATTCCGCACATTGTAGGAGAGATAAACTCAGAGGCTTTTACATATGAGAAGTTAGCAACCATTGTGCATAACACTCCTACTCCAAAGAGATTCCAGATAAGAGAGGTTAACTCTCCTGACATGAAGCCTGCACCTATAAAAGTAAGGTCAGAGAAAAGCGCTAGTACTATAGCTGCTCCAGCAAAGCCATACATTACCATAGTATCGGAAGAGTATTTTGGGGAAAAGTATTTGGTAATGGTAAGCTGAAGTGCCATTCCGATTCCGTTTATTACTCCGGCAATAATACCGATTGGATCTAGGCTTTCTCCTGACACGCTAATTAAATTTGCAACTAAAGCAGCACCTATGACACATAGTCCAATTATAACAATTGTACTTTTCTTTAACTTTACTTTGAATATAACTACTTCGAAAAGTGCTACCCAAATCGGAGCCATAAACATTAGTACTGTTGCAACAGATACAGGAATTCTTTCTACGGAGATATTGTATCCCATAAAGCCTATTGAGTAGACGCATATTCCATAGGATAGGCAGACTAAAAGTCCTTTAAAATTAACCTTAAAACAACTTCTGTCTGTTATTCCCATAAAGATAAACAAAGCAATAGCAGCTAGCGCACACCTTACAAAGGCTACATCTATAGAAGAATACCCTAACTCTTGTAAGCCTTTAACGAAAATACCCATAATGCCCCATAAAGAAGCTCCTAGCAATACTAAAGAAATGCCTTTAAATTTAATCATTTTACCCCCGTAAAAAAATAACTAAATTAATTGGGTTGAAAACACCTTAAGAATAGTTTAGTTATTGTATTGAAAATTATATGTGATGTAAAAATATCTATTTGATTATACAATAAATATTTGAGAAAGTAATAAGAAAAATGTAAATTCAGCAAAGTATTTTTAATACAAAATACCTTGCTGAAATAGTACAAATAATTCTACTTTAGGAAATCTAATATTGAGGTTCCAATAAGGCTACAACTCTCTAGGCTATCCCAATGAACATTGTGGCTTCCTCCATCAACTTGGAATGAGAGAACTTCTCCTTTAGCAAACTTGGAAATGAATGCTTCTCTGTCTTTGTTGTGAAAAAAAGCATCATCGCCGCCCCAAATAAGTAAAAGCTTATGGTTGATATTGGAAAGTCTATCATCGTTATTAAATGACAGAGCATTATTAAATACACCAGTCCAGGTTTCATATGGAAGAGCCTTAGCATTATCGTATAAGGCCTTGGCGAATTCTCTGTCTTCGTTGGTAGTCATAGCCCATACTTTTAGGAAGGCGTCAGGAAGTGCTTGACTGTCTTTAAAAGCTTGAAGTCCCTCAAAGTTAACGTCTACAACTTCTAGGTTTCCTCCCATAATAAGCCAGTCTAAAACTGGGCTGCCTTTTAGGTTTGAACCTGAGCCAATAAGTACTCCCTTGTCTACTTTTTCAGGGGCTGTGATTAGCAATTCTTGAAGGATAAAAGAACCTAGAGAATGACCAATAATAGATACCTTCTTAATACCAATCTTATCTAAGAAATTAATAATATCCTTAGTAAAAACTTCAACATTGTAGTCTGCACCGTCATTATTTGTCTTAGTAGAGCTGCCATGTCCACGTAATTCAGGAACATAGCACTTATAACCTGCTTTAGAGAGAATTGGTACTAGCTGAGTCCAAGAGTATCTACTATCGGTAGCGCCGTGAATAAAAAGTAAAGGGACACCATCTTCAGGGCCGCTAGTCATATAAGCCATTTCTATGCCATTATCAAGATCAATAAAATGTTCTTTCCAATTAAGGTCTACGTTAAAGTTGTAAGTGTTTTTCATTGTAATATACCCTCCTTATATTTTCAAAATAAACTAAAATA
This sequence comes from uncultured Oscillospiraceae bacterium, assembly GCA_964370075.1. Taxonomy (GTDB): domain Bacteria; phylum Bacillota; class Clostridia; order Peptostreptococcales; family Anaerovoracaceae; genus CAYJHC01. Next base: position 25,071 of record CAYJHC010000011.1, read on the forward strand.
ACCCATGACTTTATTATATCATTTGAAAAAGGGAGACACAATATAATGTTGTACAGGGGAAGGGCTTACTGCTAAATGCTGAATAAAATATTTATAATTTTAAATTTTGATAAGAAAAAAATTAAAAAATTGTTGACAGAGATTAAAAGTTTGTGTTATCATTAGCACAGTTGAAGATTAAACCTATGAAGAGGGAGTAAAGCTACAAAACGGTTTACAGCGAACTTGGGGTGGTGGAAGCCAAGGAAACGACAGTTGTAGATAAATGGGCCTCTGAGGGCGAAGAGAACAGCAGAACAATTTTGCTAAGTATCGGAGACGTGACGCTGACGTTATGGGCGAAGGGTGTGATGGCACTCTGCAGAGTGGATGAAGGTTCTTCATCAATCAAGGTGGTACCGCAGGCAACGCTTGTCCTTGTATTAAGGATAGGTGTTTTTTTGTGCTATTATGTGCAGAGAACCCTTAAGTATTATTTATTTATTTAATGATTTAAGGAGGAAAGAAAAATGACAAACAAAACAATTGAGCAAGTAGATTTCAGAAGGTATTTCAAAGAGTATCCAAACAAAGAAGGAAGATTTGGAGAGTATGGCGGAAGTTATTTACCTCCTCAGTTAGAGCCAGCATTTAAAGAAATTACAGAAGCTTATCAAACTATAGCTCATTCTGCACAATTTATTAATGAACTTAGAAGAATTAGAAAAGAGTTTCAAGGAAGACCAACTCCAGTATATCACTGTGAAAGATTGTCAAAGAAGTTAGGGACTACACAGATATATTTAAAAAGAGAAGACCTAAATCATACAGGGGCACATAAGCTAAATCACTGCATGGGGGAAGGTCTACTTGCAAAATACATGGGTAAGAAGAAATTAATAGCCGAAACAGGTGCAGGCCAACATGGAGTGGCGCTTGCGACTGCAGCAGCATTCTTCGGCCTTGAGTGTGAAATTCATATGGGAGAGGTAGACATAGCTAAGCAAGCGCCAAACGTAGCGAGAATGAAGCTTCTAGGGGCAAAAGTAGTGCCTGTATCTCATGGATTAAAAACATTAAAAGAAGCGGTAGATTCGGCTTTCGAAGCATATATGGAGCAATATAAAGATGCAATTTATTGTATCGGTTCTGTTGTGGGGCCGCACCCATTCCCTATGATGGTAAGAGATTTCCAAATGGTTGTGGGCGAAGAGGCGAAGAGTCAGTTTAAAGAAATGACAGGTTACCTTCCTGATGCAGTAGTAGCTTCAGTAGGAGGTGGAAGTAACGCGGCAGGATTATTTACAGCCTTCCTAGATGAGCCTGTGGATATATATGGAGTAGAGCCTTTAGGCAAGGGCACTACACTTGGTGACCATGCAGCCTCTCTAACTTATGGAGAAAAAGGGATTCTTCATGGATTTGAAAGTATTATGCTTAAAGACGAAAATGGTGAGCCAGCGCCCGTACATTCAGTGGCCAGTGGCTTAGACTACCCATCTAGTGGACCAGAGCACGCTTTCTTAAGAGATGTAGGCAGAGTTCAGTATGATTCGATTAATGATGATGAAGCTATTGATGCATTCTTTGAACTGTCAAGAATGGAAGGAATTATCCCAGCAATTGAAAGTTCTCACGCTGTAGCATATGCAATTAAGCTTGCGAAAATGGAAAACAATCCGGGTTTTGTACTTGTAAATCTTAGCGGAAGAGGAGACAAGGATATGGATTATGTTCTTGAAAATTATGGAGATAGATTATAATTGTGGCGTGATGGTTTAGTCTCGATTTAAACTCTAGAGATGAATGATTGATTATGTTAAAATAATAGGCAGAGAAGCGAGAAGTTTCTTTGCCTATTGTTTATATAATGAAGTTTCCGCAATGTATGGAAAAAAACAGCATACAATTATTTGGAGAAATATAACATTGGAGCTAATTGAGTAGAAGGAGAAATTAAATGTACGAACTAATTCAAGTAGGAGAAAACACTTATTATATGGACTGCCCATCAAAGGTAGGAATCTACAGGTTTGAGAATGACGAAGTACTAATTATAGATAGCGGAAGCAGCAAGGATGCGGCTAGAAAGCTGAATAAAGGTATTGAAGAAAAAGGATGGAAGATTAATACCATAATCAACACTCACTTGCATACAGATCATATATCCGGAAACAGTTTTTTACAAAATAAAACTGGATGTAAGATTTTGGCACCAAAAGAAGAAAAGGCATTTATAGAAAATCCACATTTTTTCCCTATTTTTTTCAACTTAGGAACCCCTTTAAAGGAATTCCAAAATAGTATGTTTATGGCAAAACCTAGCAAGGTAGAGGTTCTTACAAAAAAAAGTTTGCCAGATGGTTTTGAGTTTGTTACAATTGAAGGACATAGTCTTGACATGGCGGCAATAAAAACGCCAGATAACATTTGGTTTATAGGAGACGGAGTTTTTGGAGAAGAAACTATTAATAAATACCATATTTCTTACATATATGATGTAGAAAAATTTCTGAACTCTCTTACCATACTAGAGAATCTAGAAGGTAATATGTTCATTCCTTCTCATACCGAACCGTTAGAAAGCCTCGGGACAATCTGCCAGCTTAACCGAAATAACTCTGCGGAAGTATTGAACATAATTGAAGATATTTGTAAAGAGCCTAATACTCTGGAAGAAATAGTAGCCAAAATTTTTGAGCACTATAAGATTGTTCATACAGTAGAACAACATTTCTTGTTAACAGCTACGATTAATTCATATATAACAGCCCTCCATCATAGAGGAAGCATTCATATGGAAGCTAAGAATAACAGACTTTACTGGGTAAAAGTGGATAATAGTGGGCTTGCCATGTGATAGAAGTACCTGAAATATATAGAATATAAAGTAGATGCAATATGGAAATAGATATAATTGAAAGGAATTAAACATATGCAAATGAATTTTCAAAAAATAATATTTATGGGTTTAATCGTAATGCTTGCTGTAAATAGT
>CAYJHC010000012.1:0-26905 GCA_964370075.1 uncultured Oscillospiraceae bacterium
AAGGTAATAAAAATAATTCCTGAAGAATCAATAGTAGGATTGTTTTTAGAGAATCAAGGTAATGTAAAAATAATTAAGAGTACTTCTGTCGCATTATTGCAGCATAATGCTTTGACTTGGTTGAGTAGCAATAATCAATTTATAGAAATAGTTAAGCATAACCGAAATGCTACCAGATTATGTGGTACCTTAAATAGATGGATTTTTAGTATGGAAGCCGAACAAAGAGAGACAGTGTTTGAAGCTTTATTTACAATAATAAATGGAACAAAAGCTAGGACTGTACCTGAATTTCTAGATAGTATAACAAAAGATAGTGGGATAATTAGAGCAACAATGATTTCTATCTCAGATGAAGATGCAGAATGTGTTAAGAAAATGCTGAGTGAACTAGTATTAGTTGCATTAAAGATTTCTTCCAGAGCAAGAAAAACAGAAGAGCTTTCTTAATAAATGAAACAAAAGGATTAGAGAATATTCAATTGAAAAAATGTACCAACGATATGAAGTTAGGAAATAATAATTATGATATATTAGTTTTAATTTTACTTTATGGCTAAAGTAGAATTGAAATGCCAAAGAATAGTATTGATTAAAAACAAGTAACAATCTCACTGTGAGATGATTACTTGTTTTTTTAGTGGCTTGTGTTAAGTACAGTATGCCAAAATCTGTACTCAGCTATTAATTGCTTGCATGTTGTACATAAACTATTGCTAAATACTAAATGTAGTACTTTAATTTTGCATAAAGAAATTTATAGTACAAAGAAAAAGAAAATCACAAAAAAATGTAAAATATTTCCAAATACATTATTGACAACGGAAGAGAGAAAAGTTATTATATAGAAAATGGTAAATATTTCCAATTGGTGTGATGAAAATGAATAGTAAAAATTGTAAAATTATAGAGCTAATTGAACAGGCAAGACTAGCTATCGGAATGGAATCGGAAGAGATGACTGATGATAAAGCATTAAGTTTAATTGATGATTTTATTTTACAAAATGAAGAGTTAATTGGATATGATTTTCAGGATTTAATTGGAATAGAGAAAAGGATTTTCATGGCCTTACGTTGCCCACTTGATATCCTACAACCCTTAGCAGATGATAAGAGTATTTCAGAGATAATGGTTAATGGCAAGGATAATGTGTTTATTGAAAGGGCAGGAAGTATAGAAAGAACAGATATTTCTTTTGAAACGGTAGAAGAACTTGAAGAAGTTATAAGCAGAATTGCTGGGGAAGTGCATAAAGAAATAAATATGTTGAATCCTATAGTTGATGCAAGATTAGAAGATGGGTCAAGAGTGAATGGTGTTTTTAGGAATATTGCAATTGATGGACCTATTTTAACAATCAGAAAATTTCCTCAGCAGGCCATTGACATGAAACAGCTGCTAGCCTTAGAGACAATAACTGAAGAGGCAAGTAAGTTCATTATTAAGCTAGTAAAATGCAAATATAATATATTCATTAGCGGAGGAACCTCTTCTGGAAAGACAACTTTTTTAAATGTGCTGGCAGACCATATTCCTGAAAATGAGAGAGTTATAGTAATTGAAGATTCTGCAGAACTAAATATTAGAAAAATCAAAAACTTAGTTAGGCTTGAATGTAGGAGAGCTAATTCTCAAGGGAAGGGACAGATTCAAATGGATCAACTAATAAAAACTAGTCTTAGAATGAGACCAGATAGAATAGTGGTAGGTGAAGTTAGAGGTAAAGAAGTGGTAGATATGCTTGCAGCTATGAATACCGGACACGATGGAAGCCTTTCCACAGGACATGGGAATAGTATAAAAGGCATGTTAAAAAGGTTAGAAACTATGATGCTTCAAGGTGTAGATTTTCCTATTGAAGCTTTACGAGGACAAATAGCCGAGGGGATTGATATACTAGTACATCTTGGACGAATAAAAGGACAGGGTAGAAAAGTTATTGAAATTGCAGAAATTATGAATTATGAAGGTGGGGAAATTTTAACCAACAGTCTTTATAGATATACCAAGAATAAAGGTCTAGAAAAGACAGGTAATGAGTTAATAAACAGAGAAAAGCTATTGCTGAATGGAGATGCTAATGAAGAATATTAATGTGGAGTCAGTTTTTCTTCTAAGTAAGGGTGAAAAAATCAAATATTACCTAATATCCTATTGGAGTATCTTTTTTCTGAGTTTATTATTTTACAAGAGTCTCTTTCTTTCTCTTATATGCGGATTATTGTGTTTGCGGGGGCTTTCGCTTTACAAAGAACATATAACTGAAAGAAAGAAGACAATTGTATTAAAAGAATTTAATGAGGTTTTATATTCAATGTCGACTTCATTTGAAATGGGAAAATCTTTGGTTTTTGCCTTAGAACAGGCAGAAAGAATATTAATTACCATATATAAAGACAAAAGTTTACTAGCTAAGGAAATTATGAAAACTAGGCTTGAGATCACTAATGGAAACCAGAGAGAAGAGGTTGCATTAACGTCATTTTCTCAAAGAGTTCCAATGGAAGATGTTAGAGATTTCATAGATGTATATATCTTTTGTAAGAAAACAGGGGGAAACTTGGGAAAAGTTATAAGGAGTAGTAGCCAAATAATAACAGAAAAAATTACTATGGAAAGAGAAATTGTTGCATTAATGTCTCAGAAAAAATTCGAAGGACAAATAATAATTGGAATGCCAATAGTTACTGTACTTTTTTTAAATATAGTTTCCCCTGATTACTTAGGATTACTTTATACAACCATACAGGGAAGAATAATAATGACTGTATCAATTGTTGGAATAATAGTAGCATTTTTATATATGAATAAACTGACTCAAGTAGAAATATAGAGAAGAATATGATTAAAAAAATTAAAAAAGCTTTCTTAGGTAACGAAACGGAAATAAATAATAGATTAATGACTGTTTTTGGAACCGAAAATTTAGAAACTAAAATAAAGGCTATTACCAAAAGGAACTTAATGAACTTGTTGCTAATACTACTTTTATTACTAATATTAGGAATTTCTCTCTTTCTTGGGAAAGAAGAAGCAGAAGTTATACAGGTTGAAGAAGGGACTTTGGTTTCAATAGATTCAATTAATGGTGGTACCGGTTACTTCAATTTCGAATTTGAGGCTGTTGAAAAATCTGAAGGGCAGACAGAGGTTTTAACAGGAGAAAAAACCATAGGCATTTCGAAAGAGGATGGTGACAAAAATGAAAAGGATAGAGATGATAAAGGCATGGTGGACAGTGAGGTAGAAAGAGAACTAGAAAGAGAAGTTTCTCATCTTGTTGAAAAATCTCAAGAGGAGTCAGCTAAGGGCAAGATATTGTTGCCAAATAAAATTGGAGATAATGTTTTGATTAAGTGGGAGATAAAAGAAGAGAGTAATTTCTTTCTTCTCCTAGCAGCCTTAATTTTTTCTATCTTCTTTCTATGGAGGAGCCGGTACGCATTAATTAGAAAGGCAGAAAGAGAGGCGAGGAACTCGGTGGTGAAAGAGTTACCAGGTTTTATAAACAAAATAATAATACTTTTAAATGGTGGGATGATTTTTGCAGAAGCTTTTCGCAAAGTGGTTTCGGACTATGAAAAATATAGGGGCATAGGTAATTCTTATTTTTACAATCAGTTAAGCGTAATTAAAAGGAATGAAGGAGAAATCAATAAACCGATTATTTATCTTTTGCAAGAATTTGCTAAAAAAATTGAAGTTAGAGAGTTTACTAGAGTTGTTTCAATTATAAAGGAAGAAACTATGGCTGGTGGTGATGTAAAAGAAAAGCTAATAAGTGAAAGCCAAATGCTTTGGTTATTAAGAAAAAAAGATGCAGAAGAAAGAAGTAAGAAGGCAGAAACAAAGATGACTTTTCCTTTAGTAATATTGTTAGTTGTGATGATGCTAATTACTATTTCTCCAACTTTTATGGAAATGTAAGAAGAAAAGGGAAAAAGGAAGAAAGGAAGAAGATATGAAAATTAAAAAAAACAAAGGGCGCAGAAAAATGCCCTGGAGTAACGAAAGAAAAAAAGATATTGAACTTAAGATAAAAAATAATAAAAAAGGTATGGAACTAGTACAGGTTGGAATTTTAATAGCTATTGCCATTGTTATAGGGTTAATTTTTAGGACTGAAATTATTTCATTTGTTAATGGAACATTTTCTGATTTGAACAATGAGTTCTAAAAAGGGCTCTTCAATTGTAGAGGCTACTATAGTTTTACCAATGATTATTTTGGTTCTAATAGGACTTGTTGCAATAGTGTCATACATGTACAAAGGGGTGGAGAAGAATGTTGCAACACATCTTGCAATTACAAATGCTATTGGGGTAGAAGAAGAAACAACGTATTACTATGGAAGAATTCCAAAAGGGATACAAGTAAAAAAAACACAGGGTATTTTTACCACAAAGGTTGAAGCGAGTACACCGAATATTTCTTTAGAATTGGGTATACTAACAGATAAATTTCAAAAAAATATAGTTAGTAGAGGCGAGGGGACAAATGAAAAAGATTACATTTTGGGAAGGGATCTGTTTAAAGGGGAAGAGTAAAAAAGGAAGCAGTATAGTTTTTCTTTCGATAGTGTTAGGTGGAATAGTAATTATGATAATGTCATTTATAGTTGCTAGTCAACGAGTAGCAACTATAGGGTATACGAATAGCATATTAACCTTATCTTTTAAATCAATTATGAGTGAGTATAATTTAGACTTAAAAGATAGATATGGATTATTTGCATTTCATGGTCAAAGCAGTGATGTTGAAAGAAAAATTGGATTTTATTCAAATTATTCTTTTAAAAATAGGCCAAGTATTGATTTAGAAGCTGTAAATGCTAGAGTTAGCAAGTATTCTCTAATTGATATAAACATAGCAAAAGAACAGTTTGTAGAGTATAGTAAATATGCATTAGGGAAAGATATATTTTCAAAAATTACAGGTGCAGAAGAAAAAGAAAATATTGTTGACAATAGAAAAGAAAGAGCTATAAGGAATGAAGGGACCATTAGCACTTTGCCATCAAGAGGTTTAGATGATAGCCCATCTTTATGGAAAAAAATTAGTGGATTAGATAATGTAGAAGCAGCTATAAATAATCTAGAGGCAGCTGGAGTTTTGTTAGACCAATATATAATTAATATGTTTGGGAATTATCATAAACAGATTAAAGGGGAGTCTTTTTTTAAAGGAGAGTTGGAATATATAATTAATGGTAAGTTTTCAGATAAAGAAAATTATAAAGAATCTATTGGTGATATTGAACTTTTAAGAAATGCTCTAAATGTAGTCCATATTATGACTGACCCTTCTAAAATGGCAAAGGTCCAAGCTGCAGCACAAGCAGCCACACCAGGGCCATTAGGTGTTCTTACCCAAGCTGCCATAATTGAACTTTGGGCATATACAGAAGCAAAAAATGATATAAATCTATTGGAAAATGGCAAAAAAGTTCCTTTTATTAAAACAAGTGCTAATTGGGCAACAGATTTAACTAGTATATTAAGCAACACCTCCTTAGACTATATTGAACCAGAAATAAACCAAGGATTGACATATGAAGGATATTTATTAGTCTTTTTATCACAAACTAGAGAGGATATAAAGGTAGCAAGGTCTTTAGATCTTATACAAATAAATATGAAAGCGTTGTATGATAGAACTTTTATGATTGTAGAATATAATACAGGATTTGATGTTACTATAAGGGTAAATGGCAAGGATTATGCGTATAAAGAAGAATACTAGGGGAAGTTATATAATTGAAGCAGCAATAGTTTTACCTTTAGTAATTGTTGGAGGGCTGACTTTAGCACATGTAATTTATAGTGTGTATTTAACAGAAAATATTGCATACATAGTTTCAGACGAAAGCAAAAGGTTAAGCATTGAAGCCTATGATAAAAAAACAAGCATTGGCTTTCCTAAAAAGGTTGAAACGAGAGTTATAGAAGAAAATGAGAAAATAGTTGATGCAGATGTGAAAAATTTTGGCTACTTATATAGATACCAAGGGATGGATGGGATTATTTCTTTTGATACGGAATATACAGGAGTTACTAATTTACCCTTAGATTTTGTTGATGTTTTTTCTAATATGGACTCACTGATGTTTAGAGGATTTATAGGAAAGAAAACCAGAATAAACCCTGCAGGATTTGAAGAATTTGAAGGAAAAGGAAATTCGGTGTGGGTTTTCCCTGAAAGCGGGAAGAAATATCATAAAGAAAGTTGTACTTATATTAAAAGAAATACAAAAAGAGGTATTCTAACTGGAAATATTATTCGTAAATACGACACCTGTAATGTTTGTGACAGTTTCAAAGTTAACCCTGGCAGTTTGATTTACTATTTCCCTAAACATGGAGAAAGTTATCATGTAGAGGGTTGTAAAACTATTGATAAATATGTAATTGAAGTTGAGGAAAAGCAGGCTATAAAAGATGGATATTCTCCTTGCCTAAAGTGTGGAGGTAAGTAAATGAAAAAAGAAGGCCATTGGGATATACGTGATAAAGACAGTATTACAAATACTGAGGTGGTCTGTAAAAAGAAGATCTCAGAAATAGAAATTGGGTTCTTATTAAGCGGGTATGGTAAGCATATTGTGCCCCTCTCTATATCTTCATTAAATAATGAATATGTAATTAGATACAATTTGGATGGCTTAATTTCATTTAACAATTTGGAGTTTTATAATATTGAAGAATCTTTGGGGTTGCTAAGGAAAATAATTGAGGCTATTAGATATGGACAAGAATTTATATTAGACTTGAAAAAGTTTGAGCTTAGTAGAAATACTATATTTTTCTCAAAAGAAAATCAAAAAATTATATTTCTTTTTAATCCGTCAAAATGTGAAAGTGTTAATGAAAAAATAATTAGAATTATGGAAAACATGGAGGGGGAAAATAGTATTGAAAGTAGAAAGGCATTTAAAAAAATCAAAAGAGAAATTTCTGTCTACAACTTATCTTTAGAAAGTATAATTAAATTAATCGATAAAGAATTAGAGCATTATTTTCATGATAAAGAAGAAAATGAGAAGCTAATGAATTTAGAATAAATATATAAATTGCTTTGTTACGAAAAGAGTTGGTGCATAAAGTATAAAGAAATACACCTTGGGAAGGAGAAAGTAAGCAATTTTAATATTAGTAGTTTACATTTTGAATATTAAGGCAAGCTTAGTAAGCTTATAGAAAAAACATAGTATGAAATGTAAGTGTCAACAATTTATGTTATAATATTGCTATGGTTATATACGTTTTCGAAAATTACAAAAATAGAAAAAAGAGTACAAAAGAACTGTCAGAAGAAGCGGCCAAAGACTTTTTGATTAAAAAGGGCCATTTGATAGATAGAAATAAAGAAGTTTTAGTTGAAAAGACAAAAGAAGGAAAACCTTATTTAAAAGATTTTTCTGTTTTTTTGTCTATTTCTCATACGGAGAATTTATGCTTAATTGCACTTTCAAAAAGTCCTATTGGTATTGATGTTGAAAAAGTAAAAAGCATAGACTGGATGAAAATTAGTAATAGATTTTTTAATAAAGAAGAATCCAACTATTTGATGGATGAATGTAGTCCAAATACTTTTTTCCGAATGTGGACCGAAAAAGAAGCTTATGCAAAATTGTTAGGGATTCCCCTTTTAAGGATTATTGGAGAGGATGTTGCAGCTGATTATAAATCCAGGGAAAATAAAAAGTTATATATCCAAAGATGCCAGATAGGAGAAGGCTATATATGTACTGCTTGTAAAGGTGGAGAAAAGATTGAGGCTGAATATGAGTGGAAATAGGGCAATTAATAGTTCCAAGGATAGAAAACTTGGATTTATTGCTGGGATAATGTTTGCTCTAGTAGTTGGAGTAAATATGCTTGCTAGTAAAGTGGCTTTGCTTTATGCAGATCCATATACAGTTCTTGCATGGAGATTTAATTTTGCTATGGTAGGGGCTGTAGTAGTTTTGATTATAATAAAGAAAAACCCACTGCCAATGTTTAAGTTAAATTGGGATGGTATTTTAACAACTTTTTCATATATTTCATTTATGCTTCTCCAAGTTGTTGGTTTAGTTTACTCAACATCTATTGAGGGGGCAATTATGTTTTCAATTGTTCCAATTTTATCTAAAATAATTTCTGGATTTGTCTTGCATGAAAAATCTACTAAAATATAAAATATTCTTATGGTATGTTCAGTTTCAGCTGTAATATACTCGGTTGTCTCGGAGGTGTCTGGCTTTTATAAGGTAAATCCTTTAGGAATTCTTCTGCTTTTTGCAAGTAGTATTGTAATTGCTATTAGTAATGTGTGGATGAGAAAGGTTAGAGAATTAAAAACACCTTTTGAAATTTCTTGTACTATAATAATTTATGGTACACTATTTGCCAATATTGTATGCTTTATTGCAACCAGGTTTGAGGGCTATTTTGAAGTTCTTACTCATAATAATTTTGTTATTTCTGCGGCTTATTTAGGAATTGGAGCTATTCTATGCTCTTCTTTATTAATGGCATATTCTTTAGCTAAGTTATCTACTGTTGAGGGTACGATTTTTGGTAATCTTTCTACGGTAATTGCAATTATTCTAGGTGCGTCTGTTTTATCTGAACCTTTTGGAGCAGCACATTTAGTTGCCACTGTAGTTGTAATAGGTTCAGTTATAGGAATTGGTGTTGCAGGGAATAAAAGGAATTAACACATGAGAATAGATGATATAAATAGCAAGGCATATGACCATGCTATGAAGAAATTAGCAGTTAGAGATAGAACTAGGCTGGAGCTTATGAAGTCTTTAAAAGAACTAGGGGTTTCTGAAATTGAGATAGACGATCTAATATACTATTTAGAAGAATATAATTATGTTAACCATAACAATTATGTTAAACAATATATCAGGTATGGCTTATCAAAGAAATGGGGACTATATAAAATTTTCAATAACTTAAAAGAAAAAGGTATTGAAAAAGAAGAGTTAGAGCAGGGTATTTTTGATTTTGAAGAAGAAGAAAACCTTGATCTAGATCGAGTGTTTTATGATAACGCAAGAAGTATTGCTCAGCTGCAATTCGAAAATATAGAAGAAATAAATGAAAAAATTATTGGAAAAGTAGGAAGAAAATTAATTGCTACTGGGTATAAATCAGAAGTAGTTTATAAAGTTATAGGGGAGTTTTTATAACTAGGAGGCTTAATTGGATCAGTTTACGAGAGTTACAGAGTTGATTGGACAGGCAAAGTCTGCGAAACTGAAAAAAGCTAAAGTTATAGTTTTTGGAGTAGGTGGAGTAGGAGGATTTGTAATTGAGGCTTTAGTCCGAAGTGGAATAGAGAATATAACAATAGTAGACAATGATGTAGTGGATATTACAAACCTAAATCGGCAGATAATTGCTGACCATCAGACTTTGGGCATATCTAAAGTACATGTTATGAAGGAGAGAATTCTAAGGATTAATCCTAAAGCGGAAGTGATTTCATTACAAAAATTTTTAACAACTGATAATATAAATGAATTTGAAATAGAAAACTATGATTATATTATTGATGCAATTGACACTGTTTCAGCTAAGATTTCTTTGGTTTGTAAAGCTAAGGAAAAGAATATTAGAATAATATCATCCTTAGGTACAGGAAATAAGCTTGAACCTAGCTTACTAAAAGTTGGAGACATATACGAAACAAAAATATGTCCTTTAGCAAAGGTTGTAAGAAAAGAGCTTAGAAAATTAGGTGTTGAAGAGTTGAATGTAGTATACTCTACGGAAGAGCCTATAAAGACGGGCGCTAGAACCCCTTCAAGTATGATGATGGTTCCTGCAACTGCTGGTCTTATGATTGCTTCTAAGGTAATTAGAGAATTGATAAACATAGATATTTAAATTAGATATTTAAATTCTGAAAAATTGAAGTTTAAATAATTAATAAGTTAAGAAAAGATAAATGACAAAAAGGAATGAAAAAAGGAGATGACGATGAAGAAAATATTAATTACAGGTGGCCCTACTAATGAATATATTGATGAGGTAATGAAGATTACAAATATGTCTACAGGTAGTCTTTCGGTGGCATTAGGAAAGTATTTTGAAGAAGCTGGTTATGAAGTGGTATTAGTCTTGAATAGAAGCGTGCATGTTGGAGAACTAATTGACAGTAAAAATATTCAGATTCAAAGAGTTGAAACTACAGAAGAAATGATGGAAGAATTACATGAACAAACTAAAAAGGAGAGCTTTGATTGCGTAATTCATGCAGCAGCTGTAGGTGATTATAAAGGAGACTTCTCTTTTTTGATGGAGGATATGGCAAAGGAAATATTCCAAAAGTTAGAGACTATTAAATCAGATGAAGATATATTAAAAATCCTTACCAATCCAGAGTGCAAATTAAGAGATGACTCGAAAATTAGCAGTTATCAAGAAAATCTAACTGCTAAATTAACTCTAACGCCTAAGATTATCGCAAGATTAAAGGAGTGGTTCCCTTCAACTTTATTAGTTGGTTGTAAGCTATTAGAAAATGTAGGAAAAGAAGAACTGTTTGAAGTAGCAGAAAGTCTTGCAAAGAAAAACGATATGGACTATATTTTAGCAAATGACCTAGCAGACTTGAGAGATGGAGATTCTACCAGATATTTAATAAGTAAAGAAGGCTTTACAGGCTTAGAATTAAAAGAACCTAGAGATATTTTTGAATTTGTAAATAATACGCTAGAATAACCTTTAAAAGTTTATAATTGTAGGAGGAAGCAATGGGTGAATCAATAGAAATGCTTATTTTGATAATAATAGTTAGTCTGATTTTAGTGCTATTGTTACTTATAACCTTAATAAAAATTCAAGGAATAAGTAAATCTCTTAGAGAAAAACATGCTACTGAAGAAGAAGTTTTGCTTACAATATCAAGGCAAAAAAGAGAATTATTAGAAATTAGCGAAAGAGAAAAGAACGAAATTATCAGATTCATGGAAGGTCAGTCAAAGCTTTTATCTGATATTATAAACAATAATATTAGCCAAATGTCTACTCAGGTAAACAACCTAAATGTACAAAATGACAAGAAACTTGAAGATATTAGAATTACTATGGAAAGGCAACTTAAATCTCTGCAGCATGATAATAATATTCAATTAGAAAAAATGAGGGGTACTGTAGATGAAAAGCTTCAAAAAACCTTAGAAGATAAAATTGGACATTCGTTTAAACTTGTAAGCGATAGACTTGAGATGGTTTATAAAGGCCTTGGCGAAATGCAAACTCTAGCTACAGGAGTAGGAGATTTAAAGAAAGTTCTTACTAATGTAAAAAATAGAGGTATTTTAGGTGAGATTCAACTAGGGTCGATTTTGACAGATATTCTACCAAAAGAGCAATATGAAGAAAATGTAAAAGTCTCTCCAGAGAGGAATAACTTTGTTGAATTTGCTATTAAATTACCAGGTGATGGAGATGGAAATATATTTTTGCCGATAGATGCTAAGTTTCCTGGAGATGCATATGCAGCGCTTAGGGATGCCTTTGATTCAGGTGACAATGATAGAATATTAGCGACAAAGAAAGCTTTAGAAATTTCTATAAAAAAATCGGCAAAAGACATTTCTGAAAAATATATTCAGCCACCTTACACCACAGATTTTGCAATTATGTTTCTTCCTTTTGAGGGATTATATGCAGAAGCCATTAACATGGGCCTTATCGAAACTTTGCAAAGGGATTATAAAATTAATATTGCAGGACCAACTACAATGGCTGCATTATTAAATAGTTTGCAAATGGGATTTAAAACCTTAGCAATACAAAAAAGTTCTAGCAAGGTATGGGACGTTTTAGGGGCTGTTAAAAATGAGTTTGCAAAGTTTGAAAAAGTGATTGTTGAAACTCAAACAAAAATAAACCAAGCAAATGACGGTTTAGAAAAACTGGTAGGAACAAGAACTAGAATGATTAATAGTAAGCTAAAAGACGTAACAATGCTTACAGATGATCAAAGTGAAAATATTTTAGAAATAGCTCCAAGTCATACAGAGCTAATAGAGGATTAATAAGAATGCAAATATTTTGTATTGGAGACTTACATCTATCTTTAAATGAAAACGTTGGAAAACCAATGGATGAGTTTGGAGAAGTGTGGGTAAACCATCATAAAAATTTAGAGAAACATTGGAACGAAGTTGTGAATAAAGACGACCTTGTTGTTTTAGTTGGCGATATTTCTTGGGGCTTAAAGTTAGAGGAAGCTAAGTCGGATTTTGATTTCATAGATTCATTGCCAGGGAGAAAGGTTTTGATTAAGGGGAATCATGATTTATGGTGGAATGGAATTACAAAGTTAAATAAAATGTATAAAGATATATATTTTTTGCAAAATACAGTTGTTGAACTAGAAGATGTTGTGATTTGTGGAACTAGAGGATGGTTATGCCCTGGTGATCCTGATTTTAAAGAAGCTGATATGAAAATCTATAAAAGGGAAGGCTTAAGATTAGAAGCGTCTTTGAAAGAAGGGTTAAAAACGGGGAAAAAAATAATTACCTTTCTTCATTTTCCACCGACAAACGATAAATGGCAATCCTCAATATTTACGGATTTGTTTGAACTTTACAAAGTAGAAGAAGTTTATTTTGGACATTTGCATACGAAAGCAGGTTTTAAAAAAGCTCTTCAAGGATTCAGAAATGGCGTTAATTATAAATTGGTATCTTACGATTATTTGAAAGGATTTCTACATAAGGTGAAATAATATGAATCAAAAAATAATATTAATTATTATGGATAGTTTAGGTGTCGGAGGGGCAGTTGATGCTAAAGAGTTTGGAGATGAAGGAGCTAACACTTTACTGAATATAATAAAGAAATACCCTCAAATTAACATAGAAAATCTAAGAAATATGGGTCTTTGTAATATTGAAACCATAAAAGAGGCTGGAATGGAAGTGAATAATCCAGTAGGATTATTTGGTCGCATAGCAGAAGAATCTAATGGAAAGGATACTATTACAGGCCACTGGGAATTTATGGGGATAAATACATCGGTGCCATTCAAAACATATCCAGAGGGGTTCCCGAAAGAATTTGTAAAAGAATTTGAAGGAAGAATAAATAGAAAAGTCATTGGTAATTATCCGGCTTCTGGAACCCAGATAATTGATGAGCTAGGAGAAGAGCATGAGAATTCTGGATCACCAATTATTTATACTTCTGCCGATAGTGTGCTTCAAATTGCTGCCAATGTTGATGTAATACCATTAGAAGAGCTATATAAAATCTGTGAAATAGCAAGAGAAATGTTAGTTGGAGATTGGGCTTGCGGAAGGGTTATAGCTAGACCGTATAAAATAATTGATGAAACTAGGAAAAGAACCTCAGACCGAAAAGATTATGCAGTTTCTCCTCCAAAAGATACATTACTTGACAATATTGAGGCAAAAGGATTAGAGGTTCGTGCCGTTGGAAAAATAAAAGACATTTTTAATGGCCAGGGGATAACTAAAGCTATCCATACAAAAAATAATATGGATGGAATCGATGAAACAATTTTATATATGAAAGATGACTTTAAAGGATTAATATTTACAAATCTTGTTGATTTTGACTCTGAATTTGGGCACAGACGAAACCCGGTAGGATATGGGAAGGCTATTGAAGAGTTTGATAGTAGAATTCCTGAGATTGTTAAAGAAATGAATGATAAGGACTTGTTGATTTTAACAGCTGATCATGGAAATGATCCTACATATACAGGAACTGACCATACTAGAGAAAATGTACCAGTAATTATTTTGACTAAAAAAATGTGGCAAGAAAAGAATATGGGGAAAGGCTTAGGACGTAGAGAATCTTTTGCAGATATCGGAGCTACAATATCAGAAATATTCGATACAGAAAAATTAGAAATTGGAACTATCATAGAAGAAGCAATAAAGGTATTGAAGAGTTAGTAGTAGAGTTAGCTTTAAAGGATGGGTAAATATAAGGTGTAACTGATATGTAGATGCAAGGAGAATTACTATGAGTATACTTGAGATAATCAATAAGAAGAAGAATTCAAAAAAGCTATCAAAGGAAGAAATAGAATTTGTAGTAAACGGATTTACAAAAGGGAAAATACCTGATTACCAAATGTCAGCATTATTAATGGCTATTTGCATAAATGAGATGGATGAAGAAGAAACATTTTACTTAACAACAGCAATGAAGCTGTCAGGAGATATTGTAGATTTAACATCCATTGAAGGAATTAAAGTTGATAAACATAGTACTGGTGGAGTAGGGGATAAGACAACTTTGATTGTAGGCCCTTTGGCGGCTTCCTTGGGAATTAAGGTGGCCAAAATGAGTGGAAGAGGCCTTGGCTTTACAGGTGGTACTATTGACAAGATGGAATCTATTCCTGGGATGAAGACTTCACTGACGGAACAAGAATTTTTTGAAAATGTTAACAAAATTGGGATTTCTGTTATTGGCCAAACTGGAGAAATTGCAGTAGCGGACAAAAAAATATATGCCCTAAGGGATGTGACAGAAACTGTAGCAAACCTGTCCCTGATTGCTTCCTCGATTATGTCAAAAAAATTAGCGGCTGGAAGTGACAAAATTCTACTAGATGTGAAATGCGGTAATGGTGCTTTTATGAATACGGAAGAGGAAGCAGTTGAACTTGCAAAAGAAATGGTGAGATTAGGAAATAAGGACAATAAAGAAACCTGGGCGGTTATTACAGATATGAACCAACCTTTGGGAATGGCAGTTGGAAATAGTCTAGAAGTAATTGAGGCTATAGAAACATTAAAAGGAAATGGCCCTAAAGACATTACTGAACTATCCCTAGTAATTACTGGTATTATGGCTTTTTTAGGAGGAAAGGTGAATTCTGTAGAGGAAGGAAAAGAGATTGCTGAAAAGTTTCTTTATGAAGGCAAGGGGCTAAATAAATTAAAAGAGATGATTCGGGCTCAGGGGGGGAATGAGGAAGTTGTAAATAACTACAAATTTTTCCCAACCACCAAATTTTCCAAGGAAATCATTTCAACAAAAGAAGGTTATATAAGCGAAATTATAACGGATGAAATAGGAAGGTGTGCTCAGTTATTAGGTGCAGGAAGAGAAAAAAAGGACGATATTATTGATTTAGGTGCAGGGATATTGGTTAATGTGAAGTTGGGTGATTATATAAAAGAGGGCGATGCAGTAGCAATTTTTTATACTAATAAAAGTAGTGATATTGATGAGGTGGAAAAATTATTTCTTGATTCTATTTCTGTTTCAAAGGTTAAAACTTCAACACCTTTGTTAATCAAAGAAATTATTTCTTGATTTATTGTGATAAATAACATAAGCAAAGTGAATATTTAAATTAAATAGGAATTATTTGGATTAAGTCTTGACATTGAGATATAAAAGTGTAAAATAAGAAAGTAACATTGAAATTGTGCGTAAAAATATTAATATTTGCTAAATATAAGGAGGAAATTATGAACAAAATTGAATTGGCTGCTGTTGTTGCTGAAAAGACAGGATTAACAAAGAAGGCTGCAGAGGAAGCTGTAGTTGCAACTATACAAGGTATTGAGCAAGCGTTAGCAAACGGAGAGAAAGTACAACTTATAGGATTTGGAACATTTGATGTTAGAGAGAGAAAAGCTAGAACTGGAAGAAATCCTAGAAAACCAGAAGAAGTAATTGAAATAGCTGCATCAAAAGCTCCTGCTTTCAAAGCTGGTAAAGCTCTTAAGGATTTAGTTAATAAGTAAATCTAAATAAATTTGAATTTTAACGGAGACTTAGGTCTCCGTTTTATTTTGAGAAAGGTAGACAAAGTGAGGCTAGATAAGTATTTGAAGGTTTCTAGAATAATTAAGAGAAGAACAGTAGCAAAAGAAGCCTGTGATCAAGGAAGAGTATTGGTAAATGAAAAAGTTGCTAAGGCGGGGACTATTGTTCAGGTTGGAGATATTATTACCATTGTCTTTGGTACAAAAGAAATTAAAATTAAAGTTACTGAGTTAAATGAGACTGTGAGAAAAGACCAGGCTGCTGAAATGTATGAGAGTATATAATAGCAAAAATTAGAAACAATTATTCCTAAAAAATAAGGCAGCCGCCTTATTTTTTTGGTATAATAGGAGTATGGATGATTTTAATATAACGTATGACCAGAAAACAAAGGACCTAAGCATTTCAAATCGAATAATATCGATTTGTGCTTATAATGCTGCAAGTAAGACTAAAGGCGTACATAGGCTGGTAAAAAACAAAACAGAAAATGTTACTAGTAAAATTTTTAGAAAGGAGTCCTTAACTAAAGGCGTTAAGGTAACACAGAATAAAGAGGGTATAAACATTGATCTGTATATTATAGTCGAATACGGCTTAGAAATACTTACTGTTGCTTGGGATGTCCAAACTAATGTAAAAAATAGAGTAGAAGAAATGACTGACAAAACAGTTGCAAAGGTAAATGTTTATGTTCAAGGAGTAGACTTGCCAGTATAAAGGATAGATGGAGAGATAATGAATAAAAAAGACATAAAAGAAAATATTCGATTAAGAGAAATTTTAATGCAAGGAACATTTCAAATGGAAGCAACAAAGAATGGAAGCGAAGAACAACTTGCTTTTTTTCTGCAAGGAGAAAGGCTCAATGATGAGCAAAAGAGATATATAACTAAGGTGTTTTTATTGATAGTTGAAAA
The DNA here is from genome assembly GCA_964370075.1 of uncultured Oscillospiraceae bacterium. GTDB lineage: Bacteria > Bacillota > Clostridia > Peptostreptococcales > Anaerovoracaceae > CAYJHC01. The sequence goes on from CAYJHC010000012.1 coordinate 16,697, forward strand.
CTTAGATAATATTGATAATTATATTAACAAATACTCGAAAGAATGGACTGCAGATAGAATTCCTAAAACGGATTTAGCTATTATAAGACTTGCAATATGTGAAATGCTATATGTAAAAGAGCATCCTGCACCAATAATTATTAACGATGCAGTAAACATGGCAAAAAAGTTTTCAGATGATGATGCTTATAAATATATTAATGGAATTTTAGGTAATTTTTATCGTAAGGAAGTAGAAAATGGGAACAATTAATATTCTTGGCATAGATACCAGCAATTATACTACATCAATTTCCCTTATTGCCTTCGACCTTGAGAATAAAAGGGAAGACATTCTTTTTGATTTAAGAAAAAAATTAGAGGTAAAGAAGGGAACTTTAGGATTAAGACAGTCTGAAGCACATTTTCAGCATTGTAATAATTTACCTATGCTTTTTGAAGAAATCCGAGGACATAAGATTGATATGGTTGTTGCATCAACAACACCTAGAAGTGTGGATGGGTCATATATGCCAGTCTTTTTAGCTGGAGATAGTTTTGCCAAAACCATTTCTACAGCTCTTGATATTCCATATAAACAATTCTCTCATCAAGAAGGTCATTTAGGTAGTTCTTTTAATATTGAGAAGCTATCAGAAGAAGAAAATATGATCTTTTTTCATCTTTCTGGGGGGACTAGTGAGATTTTGCATGTTAATGAGAAATTAACCGAAATAAAAAAAATCGGGGGAAGCTTAGATATTTCAATTGGGCAGCTGTTAGATAGAGCTGGTAATAAGTTGGGATTTGACTTTCCTGCAGGAATAATAATAGACCAGCTAGCTTGCAATTATCAAAGTGAAAATAGTAATGTTATATTAGATAAGGAAGAGATGTTTCTCTTTAGGCCTATTAAATTGAAAGAGCTTAGTTTTAATTTATCTGGAATTGAAACTGAAATCACAAAACAAATTAACCAAACAGAAAGCCAAGAGATTTCATTCCACTTGATGAGTAGGATTTCTTTATTTTTATCACAATTAGTATTTAAAATAAATGAAGATTTAAATATAAGAACAATTGTTATAGGTGGTGGAGTAGCAAATAGTAAATTTATACGAAATTATTTAAATCAAGTATTTGAGCCTTCGGAAATAGATTTGAACTTTGCTGAGTTCCCAGATGATAATGCTGTAGGCCTAGCTAGAATGGGGGGACTATTCTATGGCCAATAAACCAGTAAGCATTTGGCAGTTAAATAATTACATTGGAAAACTGATTTCCTCAGACGCAGTATTAAATGAAGTTTCAGTCATAGGGGAAGTTTCAAACTTAAATTATCATAGCACAGGGCATGTCTACTTCACTTTGAAAGACGAGAAAAGCAAAATTAACTGCTTTCTAGCTTCCAGTAATAGTGAAAGAATCAAATATATTATGGAAAATGGAATGGAGATTGTAGCTACTGGCTTTGTAAATGTATTTCAAAAAGGTGGCTATTACTCTTTAAATGTTGTAGATTTAAAGCCTAGTGGTGAAGGCGATTTAACAGCTGCATTTAACAAGTTAAAGGAAAAAATGGAATCTGAAGGACTGTTTTCAATTGATCATAAAAAACCAATCCCAACTTTTCCTAAAAATATAATGATAATTACTTCACCTACAGGTGCTGCCGTAAGGGACATTCAAAAAATAATTATGCAAAAGAATGATTATGTAAATATATACATTTTACCAGCCATAGTACAAGGAGAAAATGCTGCCGATGATATTGCTAAGGCTATAGTGCAGGCAAACAAAGAATATCCCGAGATGGATACGATAATTCTTGGAAGAGGTGGTGGCTCATTAGAAGAATTATGGGCATTTAACGAAGAAGTTGTATTAAGGGCAATATTTAATTCTACCATACCAATAATTTCAGCAGTAGGTCATGAAACAGACATTACATTAAGTGATTTAGTTGCAGATCTTAGAGCCGAGACACCTACAGCAGCAGCAAGTTTAGCAGTTCCAGATATAAGAGAAATTAGAAGTAACCTGAATTATTTTAAAGAAATATCAAAAAATTATGTAGAAAGAAAAATAAATAATAAATATACAATTATCAAGACTTTTAATATGGACTCTCTTTCAAAAAATATATCTCAAGAGATTATTATTCGGGACAAACAGATTAAAAACCTTCTTGAAGGAATGTATAGAGACCTAAAGCATAAGCTGGAAATAGCCGAAAGTGGATTAGTGGAGAAGAAAATTGCTTTGGATATTTTAAATCCAAGGGCATACTTTGATAAAGGGTACAGTATGGTACTTAACAGTGACAACAGAAATGTTAATTCAATTAAACAGATTAAAGAACATGATGAGTTGAAAATAATTCTAAAAGATGGAAGAATTAAAGTTAAGGCTGTAGAAGTCGAGGAGCAGAGGGATTAATTATGGCAGGAAATAAAAAAATAACATTTGAAGATTCATTTAAAAGATTAGAGGAAATCGTTGGAATACTTAATGATGATAAAACCACACTAGAAGAATCTATTAAACTATATGAAGAAGGTATAAAAAATTATAGAAAATGTGAAGAAGAGTTAAATCAAGCAAAACAAAAAATCGAAGAATTAAGTAGGGAGTAGACCTTAGGAGGTTCACATGTTTAAAGAAAATTATGCAGAGTATAAAGACTTAATTAACGCTCATATAATGGATTATTTTCCAGAAGTAGATTATAAGAGTAAGATAGTTTATGATGCAATAGAAGAAGGAATAATGCCAGGGGGAAAGAGGATTAGACCCGTATTGTTATTAGCCGCATGTGAATTTTGTGGAGGAGATGTTAAGAAAGCCCTTCCATATGCCTGTGCTGTAGAATATATACATTGTTATTCTTTGATGCATGATGACTTGCCAGCTTTGGATGATGATGACTACAGGCGAGGAAAGCCTACTGTACATAAGACTTTTGGTGAAGGAATTGCTTTACTAGCAGGAGATGGGCTTTTAAATGCAGCCTTTGAGATTATCTGTAAAGATATGTTCCTTAATTTTGACAACCCAACGGGAATAAAGTCCAGAATAAAAGCTCTTAATGAAATTGCTAAGGGTTCTGGCTGTAGGGGACTTGTAGCGGGGCAGATAGCAGATATAGAAGCAGAGAACAAAACTTGTTCCAAAGAAATGATGAGCTATATCCATACAAATAAAACAGGAGCCCTCATAGTTGCGGCAATTAGAGCAGGAGCCTATTTAGGCAAAGCTACTGAAGAACAGATAGCGGACTTGACGTTGTTTGCAGAGGCAATAGGACTAGGATTTCAACTTAAAGATGACCTTTTAGATATAGAAGGAGACCCTAGTAAAACAGGGAAAGATGTAGGTTCAGATGTTAATAAATGTACTTACATAAAGGTTTTTGGATTAGAAAATACAAAAGAAGAAATTAACCTATTGAATGAAAAAGCTAGAACTGCTCTAGAAAAATATGGCGATAAGGCGGGATTTTTTTACGGGATAATAGATGAACTTGCAAGGAGAGAAGATTAAATAATGACAAATATCTTTGAAATCAAACCAAAAGATATAAAAAATATGAGTATTGAAGAGCTAGAGATTTTAGCAAAAGAGATTAGAGAATTCTTAGTTGATTCAATTAGCAAAACTGGAGGGCATTTGTCCTCCAATTTAGGAGTTGTAGAATTAACCTTAGCCATGTTTAAGGTTTTTGACTTTGACCAAGATAAAATTGTTTGGGATGTAGGTCATCAATCATATGTATATAAAATATTAACAGGAAGAGCAAGGGATTTTAAAAACTTAAGGCAATTAAAGGGTTTAAGTGGGTTCCCTAAAGTAGAAGAAAGTAAATATGATTTTTTTGATACTGGACATTCTAGCAACTCAATTTCTGTTGTAACAGGTATGATAACTGGCAGAGATATTAATAAAGAAGAATACAACATTATTGGGGTAATTGGTGATGGATCCCTTACAGGGGGAATGGCCTATGAAGGATTAAATAATTTGGGTGCTATGAAAAAGCATGGAATTATAATTCTTAATGATAATGGAATGTCAATTGGAGCAAACACAGGAAGTATTAATAATCACTTGACTAAACTAAGAACCTCTAAGGGATATACAAGATTTAAGCACAATATGCGAGATGCTCTTATTAAAATTCCTAAAGTAGGAAATAGAATTTATAAAAGCCTAGATAGAATGAAGGATACAATTAAGGCAGGCTTAGTTAAAGGAATAATTTTTGAAGAAATGGGCTTTACTTATTTAGGGCCAATAGATGGTCATGACTTAAAAAAATTAATAAAAACCTTCCAGCTCGCTAAAGAGGCAGAAGAGCCAGTATTAGTTCACGCTTCAACAATTAAAGGAAGGGGATACTCTTTTGCTAAAGAAAATCCGGATAAATTTCACGGCACTGCTCCTTTTAATGTGGAAACAGGAGAACTATTAAGTAAGAGCGACAAACTAAGTTACTCTAATGTTGCTGGTAACAAAATTACTGAACTAGCTAGGAAAGATAAAAACATAGTAGTAGTTTCTGCAGCTATGATAGAAGGAACGGGTTTGTTAGGTTTCCAAAATGAATTCCCAGAGCGAACATTTGATGTTGGAATAGCTGAGCAACATGCTATTACCTTTTCTGCTGGCATGGCAAAAGAAGGTGCAAAACCTTTTGTTGCCATCTATTCTTCCTTCCTGCAAAGAGCCTATGACCAAATAATTATGGACGTTGCATTACAAAATGCCCCTGTTGTTATTTGTATAGATAGGGCTGGCTGTGTAGGTGCTGATGGAGAAACTCATCATGGGATTTTTGACCTTTCATTTTTAAGTCATATTCCAAATCTAACTGTTTTAACCCCTTCATCTAAGGAAGGGCTAGAAAAAGCTTTAGAAAAAGCCTGTGAGGCAAAAAGTCCTGTAGCAATTCGATATCCTAGAGGTAACGCGTTACCAGAGGAAAACATAATAAATACAAAAGGTGAAAAGGATGTTGTCATACTTGCTGTAGGGACAATGTTAGAAAATGCATTAAAAGCCAAAAAAGAATTAGAAAAAGAAGAGATTAATACTCGGTTATATAAGGTTGAACAGGTTAAACCTATAGAAAAAGAGCAGATTATTAAACAGGTTGCAGATTCGAATTTGGTGGTAACAATTGAAGACAATGTGGTTACTGGAGGATTTGGACAACAGGTAAGTCAAATATTAGAATTTAAAAATAAGAGTTTGAGAGTTGTTAATATGGGCTGGCAAGATGAGTTTGTACAACAGGGGACTCAAAATGAATTGATGGAACTATATGGCCTTGATGGCAAGAGTATTAAGGATAAAATATTGAAGGAGATTAAAGTAATTGGCTAAGGAACGAATAGATATAATTCTGACACAGCAAGGAATATTTGAATCTAGGGAGAAGGCAAAGGCTGCCCTTATGGCAGGTTCTGTATATATTGATGGACAAAAAGTTTTAAAAGCTGGAACCCTAGTAGATATAGAGAAAAAAATAGAAGTAAGAGAGAATACCTGCCCATATGTAGGGAGAGGTGGATTAAAGCTAGAAAAGGCTATAAATGATTTTAACCTGGATTTAACTGATGCTTTTGCAATTGATATGGGGGCATCGACTGGAGGCTTTACTGACTGCATGTTGCAAAATGGAGCAAAGAAAGTATACTCAATAGACGTGGGATATGGTCAATTAGATTACAAACTTAGAACAGACGATAGAGTTGTGAATTTGGAGAGAACTAATATTAGACATATGGATACAGAATTAATTCTGGAACCAATTGACTTTATTTCAATTGATGTTTCGTTTATTTCAGTAAAACTTATACTACCTGTTGCGAGTAAGGTACTGAAAGATGAAGGACAGATAGTTGTGCTAGCAAAACCCCAGTTTGAAGCTGGTAGAGATCAAATTGGCAAAAAAGGTATAGTAAGAGATGAAAAGGTTCATAAAGAAGTAATCGAAAATGTAATTAAATATGGGCAAGATGTTGGACTGAAACACTTAGAGACAATAGAGTCTCCGATTACAGGAGCAAAAGGAAATAAAGAGTTTTTATTATTATTCAAGAAATAAACTTCCTAGTTTTATTGCAAAACAGGAGGATTAATAATGAGTAATATTGGTAAGATATAAGATTATAAGCAACTAATTCAAGTTTTGTAAGGATTATTCAGAAGATAAGAGGAGAGAAGAAAACTATGGCATTATCACCAATGATGCAACAATATATGGAAATTAAAGAACTGCATAAAGACTGCATTCTTTTCTTTCGATTGGGAGATTTTTATGAAATGTTCTTTGATGATGCAATTACTTGTACTAGAGAACTTGATTTAACTTTAACAGGGAAACAATGTGGTTTAGAAGAGAGAGCTCCAATGTGTGGAGTTCCATACCACTCTGCTGAAGGCTATGTTGCTAAACTAATTGAAAAAGGTTACAAAGTAGCCATATGTGAACAGGTTGGAGAAATTCCTACAAAAGGGATTGTAAAAAGAGAGGTTGTTCAAATAGTTACACCTGGTACAATTTCAGGAAGTACTACTGTTGATGAAAAAGAAAATGTTTATTTAGCTTCAGTTTTTTATGAAAAAAGTAATATTGGTTTTGCATACTGTGATGTTTCAACAGGAGAGTTATATGGAACTGAAATCTCAGGTGATGATGGAATTGAAACCTTAGTAAATGAGATTGCAAGACTTGGGGTAAAAGAAATAATCTATAACCAAGAACTAGCAGAGGTTTTTAGTGAGATAAAAATTGATACTATAACTAAAGCCTTTCTAAGTAGCCTGCCAAAGAGTAATTTCTCTTTAGATGCTGGAAAAGATATTATTTTAGAGCAAACTGGTGAACCGTCATTAATTAAACTTGGACTTGAAGGAAAGAATAAACTGATATCAGCCTTAGGCAGTCTATTAATCTACATTAAAGATACTCAAAAAAATACAATGGATCATTTGAGCCATTTATCAATATATCAGATCGGCTCTTATATGACACTAGATAAAGCCACAATAAGAAATTTAGAGCTGGTTGAAGCAATTCATGAAAAGACAGTGAAAGGATCGTTAATTTGGATTCTAGATAAAACAAAGACCGCGATGGGCGGAAGAAAGCTGAAAAAATGGATAAAAGAACCTCTTAACCAAATTGAAGATATTAACCTGAGATTAGACGGGGTAGATGAATTACTCACAGATATATTTAAGAGGAATCATATTAAAGAAAGTTTAAAACATATCTATGACTTTGAGAGATTGATTGGAAGAATTGTTAGTGGAAATGCAAATGGAAAAGATTTAATTGCACTAAGAAACTCTATTTCTAATTTACCAGATGTTAAATACGAGTTAGAAGACTGCCAAAGTCAGATTTTAAAGAGTTTAGGCAAAGACATAGACACTCTTGACGATATTAATAAGCTTATTAATGAAAGCATCTGCGAAGAGCCACCATTTTCAATTCGAGAAGGAGGATTAATTAAGGAAGGGTTTTCCGATGAATTAGATGACATTAAGTTTTCTATAAAAGATGCAAAGGATTGGATTGCTAATTTGGAAGCAAAGGAAAAAGAAGCTACCGGAATTAAAACTCTTAAAGTTGGATATAACAAGATTTTTGGCTATTATATAGAAGTTACAAAGTCTGCTTATGATATGGTACCTGAGCATTATATTAGAAAACAGACTTTAGCAAATGCAGAAAGGTTCATTACTACTGATTTAAAAGAGATGGAAGGGTTAGTTCTAAATGCTGAAGGAAAGATAAACACTCTAGAGTATGAAATCTTTACGGAAATAAAAGAGCAAATAAAAACATATATAAAAGCAATACAGAGAACTTCTGGGGCAATAGCCTCTGTTGATGTGCTACTTTCCTTTGCCGAGGTAAGCAGCGAAAATGGATATGTTAAACCAGAAATGAGCAACAAGAAGGATATAGTAATAGAAAAAGGTAGACATCCAGTAATAGAGAAAAGCATTCGAGACGGTATTTTCGTACCAAATGACTTTTATATTAACGGAACAACCTCTTCTATGCTACTTATTACAGGGCCTAATATGGCAGGTAAGTCTACATATATGAGACAGACAGCAATTATAGTGTTAATGGCACAAATTGGCTGTTTTATTCCTTGTGAAAGAGGAAAAATTGGTGTAGTAGATAGAATATTTACTAGGATTGGTGCTTCTGATAATTTAGCACAAAGCCAAAGCACATTCTTTGTGGAAATGTCTGAGCTAGCATATATACTTAAACATGCTACAGAAAGAAGTCTTGTGATTCTAGATGAGATTGGAAGAGGAACAAGTACCCATGATGGTCTTTCTATAGCCTGGGCAATAGCAGAACATCTTTGCAAGGAAGAAGAAAATATAAGGACTCTTTTTGCAACACATTATCATGAATTAATAGTGCTAGAAGAAGAGTTAAAAGGTTTCAAGAACCTAACAGTAGATATTGCCGAAGAAAATGGAGAAATAGTTTTCTTGCATAAAATTAAAGAGGGCAGCGCAAGCAAAAGTTATGGTATTCATGTTGCTGACCTAGCAGGAGTTCCTAAAGAATTATTGGCAATTGCCGAAGTAAAATTAGAAGAATTAGAAAGAGACAATAAACTTAAGGAAGATCATCTTCAGCTTAGTTTCTTTTAGTAAAATAGGAGAGCCATATGGGTGTAATTCGTTTATTAGATAAGCAGGTAGCAGAAAAAATTGCAGCAGGAGAAGTTGTAGAAAAACCAATTTCAATTGTTAAGGAATTGGTTGAAAACTCCATTGACGCAAAGGCTACATCGATAGTTGTGGAAATAAAGAAAAGTGGGAAAACCTATATCAGGGTTACGGATAACGGTAGCGGGATTTCAAAGGAAGATATTCCGCTTGCATATGTGAGACATGCTACAAGTAAGGTAGAAACTGCTGAAGATTTAGAAGGAATCTTAACCCTTGGCTTTAGAGGTGAAGCTTTGGCTAGCATTTCTGCTGTTTCTTCTACTGAAATTTTTAGTAAAACTAAAGAAAGCAGAATGGGATATAGGGTAAGAGTAAAAGGTGGAGAATTGCTAGAAGAATCAGGGGTTGGTTGCCCTGATGGAACAACAGTAATTGTAAAAGACCTATTCTATAATACCCCTGTAAGACAGAAGTTCTTGAAATCAGATGCAACAGAAAGTGGAATGATAATTGATTTCATGAGCCAAATTGCACTTGCATATCCTGATATTAAGATCCAACTAATAAATAACGATAGCACGGTTTTTTCTACCACAGGTAGAGGTGATAGGTTAGAAACTATAATTAAACTTTCAAATAGTGACTTTGGAAAGAAGCTTGTTCATATTGAGAAAACTTTTGACTTAGATGTAGATTCAGATGAGAAATTTCATGTAATTGGATATATTTCTAACATTGGAGAGACTAGAAGTTCTAGAAAAGGGCAGATGTTCTTTGTTAATGGTAGAGTAGTTTCTAGTAAGATTTTAGAAAGAGCAGTAGATGAGGCATATAGGGAAAGGATTCCAAGAGGAAGGTACCCTGCAGTATATTTATTTTTAACTATACCACCATATTTAATCGATGTAAATATTCACCCTAATAAGAGGGAAATTCGTTTTTATAATGATGAAGCTATAATAGAACTATTGGTAAAAGGTATAAAAGCTGCACTTCAAGTTAAGGTTGCTATACCTAATGTTGATAATTCAAATGAATCAGGCTCAAAAGGCGTTGGGTTGTCTTCGAATCAGCCAAAGTTCAAAATTGATGAGCCAGAGCTAAAAGAAATAGAGGATATAGTTAATAAGTCTGAATTGAATAAAACAGAAGATATAGCTAGTAAACCTATGCTTAGTAAAATAGAAGATAGCTTTAAAGAGCCAGTAGCAAGAATAAAACCTTTTCAAGATGCTGAGAAAAAAGAGCAACTAGATTTAAGCACGCTACTGAATAATGCTTTGAAAACATCAACTCAGTCAGTGGCAGAGGATGCCAGGTTTAATAAAGAGGGCACAAATCAGGTTCTGGGCATTATCAGTCATAGGGAAGAAACTAGTAATCATGAGGGAGAAACCACTAAACAAAATGTAGAAGTTAATGATTCTGTTAAACTTCATACTTCTTTAGGCAATAATGTAGAGAATAATTTTTCAGTTGATGATGCGCCAGAGAATTCAAAAATAAACGATGATG
>CAYJHC010000013.1:0-19905 GCA_964370075.1 uncultured Oscillospiraceae bacterium
GTAAGGTCAGCACTAAAGTTAGTATCAAATACTCCATCAAATCCAATTCTTCTTAGTGATGCAGCCAATTTCCCTTCTGCATTTGTTCCTACTGGATATCCAAAGTCTTCTGCAAGTCCAGCTCTTACTGCAGGTGCAGTTTGAACGACTACATGTTTATTTGGATCTGCGATAGCTTCTAGGATTTCATCAATACTTGACTTTTCATATAAAGCCCCTGTTGGACAAACCGCTATACACTGACCACAGGTAATACAGCTAGTATCCCCTAAGCCCTTTTCAAAAGCAGATCCAATATTTGTTTCAAAACCTCTGCTATTAGCACCAATTACACCAACATACTGTGTTTTTTCACAAACAGCTGTACAACGGCGGCAAAGAATACATTTTGAGTTGTCTCTACACATATGCACTGCAGAATCATCTAAAGTAGTCTCATTTGTGTCGCCAGCATAGTAATCTTCATCTTCAATGCCAAATTCAGCAGCCAGAGTCTGAAGTTCACAATTTCCACTTCTAACACAAGACAGGCATTTTCTCTCATGGTCAGAAAGAATTAATTGCAAAGTTTTCCTTCTAGAATCCAATACAGCTGGTGAAGCAGTTTGGATTTCCATACCTTCATTGATAGGATGAACACATGCAGCAACTAAGCTTCTAGCTCCCTTAACTTCTACAACACATATACGGCAAGCACCTATTTCATTTATTTCTTTTAGGAAACATAGTGTAGGAATCTCAATGTTAGCTAGCCTAGCAGCTTCTGCAATTGTTGAACCAGCAGGAGCACTTACTTCTACACCATTTATTTTAATTGTAATATTCTCCATTTTAATTCCTCCATTATTCTACGATAATAGCATCAAACTTGCATTTTTCTAAGCAAGCACCACATTTAACGCATTTATCTTGTTCTATAACATGTGGCTTTTTGATTGTACCTTCAATTGCCTCTGCCGGACAAACCTTAGCACAAACTCCACAACCAATACATTTAGCTTCTTCAATTCTATACATTAGAAGATCTGTACAAACACCTGCTGGACATTTTCTGTCGATTACATGAGCCTCATACTCATCTCTAAAATATTTCATTGTAGAAAGCACTGGGTTAGGTGCTGTTTGTCCTAATCCACACAAGGAATTAGCTTTTACGTGATAGCATAGTTCTTCAAGTTTATCAAGATCTGCCAAAGTTGCATTACCGCTTGTAATTTTCTCTAACATTTCTAGCATTCTCTTTGTTCCAATACGGCAAGGAGTACATTTTCCACAAGATTCCTCTACAGTAAAATCTAAAAAGAACTTAGCAATGTCAACCATGCAATCGTCTTCATCCATTACTATAAGGCCACCTGATCCCATCATTGATCCAATAGCAATTAAATTATCATAATCGATTTCTACATCAAAGTTTTCTTCTGATATGCAACCACCAGAAGGGCCACCAGTTTGAGCTGCTTTGAACTTCTTTCCGTTAGGTATTCCTCCACCGATTTCATCGATTACTGTTCTAAGAGTAGTTCCCATTGGGATTTCTACAAGGCCAGTGTTGTTTATCTTTCCTCCTAGAGCAAATACCTTAGTACCCTTAGATTTTTCTGTACCCATGCTAGAGAACCATTCTGAACCTTTTAAGATAATCTGAGGAATATTCGCATAAGTTTCAACATTATTCAAAAGAGTTGGTTTTCCAAAAAGACCTTTTTGCGCTGGGAATGGAGGTCTTGGCTTAGATTCCCCTCTATTTCCTTCAATAGAAGTTATTAAAGCAGTTTCTTCTCCACATACAAAGGCTCCAGCTCCTAATCTTAAATCAAGATCAAAATCAAATCCAGATCCAAAGATATCTTTTCCTAACAGCCCCATTTCTCTAGCCTGATCTATTGCAATTTGTAAACGCTCAATTGCTATTGGGTACTCAGCTCTTACATACACATAACCTTGGTTTGCACCAATAGTGTAGCCTGCTATTGCCATAGCTTCTATTACAGCATGTGGGTCTCCCTCTAGAACAGAACGATCCATGAATGCTCCTGGGTCCCCTTCGTCAGCGTTACAGCATACATACTTTTGATCCGCATGATTTGCAAGAGCCATCTTCCACTTTGCTCCTGTAGGGAAACCACCGCCTCCCCTTCCACGAAGACCTGCTGCTAGTAATTCTTCAATTACTCCTTCAGGGGTCATTTCTGTTAGGACCTTACCTAATGCCATATAACCATCTGTAGCTATATACTCTTCAATAACTTCTGGATTAATAACTCCGCAGTTACGAAGTGCTATTCTCTCTTGGTTTCTATAAAAATCTGTGTCTTTAAGGGCTTTTATTCCCTTATTTGTAACCGAGTCTTCATATAGAAGCCTAGTTACCGGTCTACCCTTAAGCAGATGTTCTTCTACAATCTCAGGGATATCTTCCGGTTTAACTTCTGCATAGAAAGTAGCTTCTGGATAAACAATCATAATTGGTCCTAAAGCACATAACCCGTGACATCCTGTTTGTACTGCTGAAATTTCTTTTTCTAAGCCTTTTGCTTTTATCTCTAAATTTAAGGCTTCCATTACTTTTTGGCATCCAGAGGAAACGCATCCCGTTCCGCCGCAAACCAGTATGTGTGAACGATACATATTATTCCTCCTTATTTAAGATCTGACGATTCTAAAGTATACTCAGTAACAACGTGTCCACCCACTAAGTGACGCTGTACAACTTCAGCAACCTTATCTGGGTCCATATTTACATAAGTTACTTTTTCCTTACCCGCTTCTATCACTTCAACAATAGGCTCATATTGGCAAATTCCAATACATCCTGTTTGGGTAACAGTAACTGTGTCTGCTAATTCTTTTTCGCGAACAAGATCTGCCATAGTAGTTAGTACTGGTCTTGCTCCACTTGCAATTCCACAAGTTGCCATTCCAACAACAACTCTAGTTTTACTATCATCATCCATTCGCACCTCTACCTGCCCTTTAACCTTATCTCGAAGGGCTTTTAATTCTTCTAGGCTTTTCATACTATCCTCCATATCTAAGCACTAATAAACAGCGCCATTATCTACATCTTTTTTATTTTCTACTAAATATTCTTTTATATAGTCTGAAATCTCTGGTTCATTAAATGGAACTCCCCCTAAGATTTCTCTAAACTCCCTAGTGTCTAAAGAAAACGATTTTTCATTAAAACAATAAGAGTAAAGGTAATCTATTTCTGGATGGTATATTATCAGGTTATGCATAGTTGCATTTAAATCTCCCATTGGCATTCGGTCTATATGCGACAAAGTAAATTTCGCAATCACTTCTGTCCCAATTCCAACTTTAGAATTGATTTCAAAAGACCCCCCAGTAGATTCCGCTGCATATTTGAAAAAAGGGATTCCTAGTCCTACTTTCCTCGTTGTTCTACTCGTAAAGAAAGGGTCAACTACCTTTTTAATCTGTTCTTCATCCATTCCGCAACCATTATCCTTAATTTCAATTATTAGCAAATCTTTTTCTTCAAAAACACTCACCCTTATTTCCACTAAGGAAGCTTTAGCTTTGGTTGAGTTTTCAGCTATATCTAAAATATTTAAAGAAAGTTCTGTTAACATTTATTTGTACTTTTCTAATATGGAAGGAACATCTTTAGGATCAAGTCTTCCATAAACCTCTTCATTCACTAACATAATTGGAGCAAGTCCACAAGCACCAACACAGCGACAAGTCTCCAGTGAGAACTTTCTGTCTTCAGTACATTCTCCGTTAGATATTCCAAGAGTATTTTCTATCTGCTTTACAATTTCTCCAGCACCTTTTACGTAACAAGCAGTTCCTAAACATACAGATACTTTATACTCCCCTTTTGGCTGTAATGTAAATTGAGAGTAGAATGTTACCACACCATAAATCTTTTCTAAAGATATTCCTGTTTCGTCCGCAATCATTGTCTGAACTTCAACAGGCAGGTATCCGTAAATATCTTGAGCTTGTTGTAACATTGGCATTAGAGCTCCTTGAGTGTCCTTTAACCTGCAGATCATCTCCTTTAGAGCTATTTCTTGCTCTTTAGTCCCTGCAAATGGCACTACTGCCGTTTTTCCTTTAGACATATTTACCTCCTAAAGTTTCTTTGTTAATAAATCTTCTTTGATAATAATATAACAATATGTTAACATTTTCACTAACGCTATGCTATTCAAATTTATAAGTTCTTTTGTATACATGGTAATATTTTCTACATTGTTTGAATTTTCTTTGAAATTTCAAGTTAGATTTTTCTAACTCCTTTATATTTTACTCTGAATTTTGTTGTGTTTTGTTATGTATTATAGTACAATATCTTTGTGAAACAACAATTTTTATATATTTTTTCAACAAATTAGTTCATTTCTATAGGAGGTAAAATGTTTTTAAAAAAAAGTACAAACAAAAAAACTGGAAGAACACAACTTTCAATTGTAAAAGGATATAGAGATTCTAACGGAAAAGTGAAACAGCGAACAGTTCGTCATCTCGGCTATTTAGATGAACTGGAAAAAAAGATTGTAAATCCAATCGAACATTATACTCTAGTTGCAAAAGAAATGACAGAAGAAGAGAAGGTAAACCTTGCACTGCCATCAATCCAAATACCCCTAAACCAATCCATGGAAAATATGGAAATAAGAAAAAGAAATCTCGGTTACATAGCCTACTCAAAAATTTACACCCATTTAGGCATTAGTAAGCACCTAGTTAATCACAGCCCTCTAGATGATAAACACCCAAAAGCACCATATGTATTAAAATATCTTACTTTTGCTATGTTACTGAATTCTTTTAGCAATAAAAAAACAGAAAATACTCTTTTTCCAAAAGGCTCAGCCATGGCAATTTCTCTTTTTGAAAATTTTTATTTTCTACAAAAGGAATTGATTCAAACTTTTCAAACAATACAAAAACAAAGACATATAATTACCTCTTCAATAAACAAAACAATCTCCAATCTATATCCTAGAGGAAAAAAAGTTTTTCACTACAGTTTACCAATTTGGCACACAGAGGATGAGCCTTATCTCCACTATTTAACCCTTTATGCTGATGCAAAAGGAATCCCTTTTTATTACGATATTTCAAAAGAAAGCTATCTCGATAGCCTACCTTCCAGAAATCATATCCACCACAGTTACTTAGGCAAAGAGCCTGGCGAAAAAAACATATTTGTTTCTAAAGTAGACTTCATCACAGAAAAAAAAATCATTGAGGTTTTAGAAGATGGAGAAAGTTATATTTTCCAGGTTCATCCTTTAAACTCAAGCCCTGAATTCAAAGCTTTTATTCTAAATCACAAACATTATCCGTTAAGAACTTCCACAGGAAAACTAATTTCTAAATCCAGGTTATACCCGAGAAGACTTTCCCTATTTGACAAAACCAAGAATAGAAAAAAGTCCACTATTGTCCATGAAAGGCAAATAGTTATATACGACCCTATTAAGGCTAAGGAAGATAAGGAAACCAGAATAAAGGCTATAGCTAAAGCAAAAGACTACATTTCTAATCCATCATATTATGCCAATACACTTGATAGCCTATCTATTCGGTACTTAAACAACTTTAAAATATCGCCCAAAACTGGCGCATACGCTGGGCTAGGTCAAAGACTAATTTCACTAAACAACGATAAAATTCTTGAAGATGCTCAATTTGACGGATATACTATTCTTCTTACCAATGATCAAAGTTTGAAATTAACCTCTGTAATTTCTGCTTGCGAAAATATTAAAAGTCTAGAAGATCATTTTAATAACATCGAAGTATACCTTACTCCTACAGCAACTAGCATATCTAGCCTTGCAGAAAGAGTTGAAATTAGCTTCCTTTGCGCTTTTATTTCCTTTTTAATTTTAACAATTCTTCAAAATAAGCTAGACAATAAATTTGATAAAGATACCATTAAAAACACACTCCTACTTTGTAACGGAACCCTAATAATGGAAAATTACTACCTCTTTGATTATTACAGCGAAACATTAAAAGAAATTGGCCGAGTACTAGATATTGATTTTTCCAATAGAGCTTTGACAACTGCAGGGGTTAGAGATATTATAGCTGGTGCCAAGAAAAAATAAGGTTTGAAATTTTGTAAATTTACTAGAAATTCTAAATTTCTTAGCTATTTTTTTATATTTTATACACTATTTTCCATCTTTGAAGCTTATTACCTATTGATAAACACTTACTTAAATGCTATTCTATATTTATCAATCGAACTCATATAAACACATCATATGAAAGGAGATTTAAGTGAAACTTAAAGAGTTAATAGAGATTCTAGATGGAGAAATACTTGTAGGTGACAGTAACCCAGAGTCTGAAATAGAAAGCGCTTGTAGCGCTGATATGATGAGTGACGTATTAGCCTTCTCTCATAATCACTCAGCACTTTTAACAGGCCTATGTAACACTCAAGTAATCAGAACCGCTGAAATGATGGACATTAATTATATTATTATAGTAAGAGGAAAAACAGCAACAGAAGAGATGAAAGCTATGGCAGTAGAGAGAGGAATTACTTTAATTTCAACGAGACTTATGATGTATGTTGCTAGCGGCTTACTTTACTCTCACGGGCTAACAGGAGGTGGGTATAATGACTGATTCAATAATTTTCGAGTATACTGTTTTAGCTGATGATTTTACTAGAGCTGGCGAAGCAAGTAGCGATGTAAAAAGTAAATTAAAGCAACTGGGCATCGATCCAGAGGCTATACGTAAAGTGGCTATTGCTATGTACGAAGGGGAAATCAACATGGTAATCCATGCAAATGGTGGAGATATCACTGTAACTATAACTCCAGAAACAATTACAATGGTACTAGACGATGTAGGACCAGGCATACCTAATGTTCAAGATGCTATGAAAGAGGGTTTTTCAACCGCTCCTGATACAGTTAGAAGCCTCGGCTTCGGCGCAGGAATGGGACTTCCAAATATGAAGAAGTACACTGACAGCTTAGAAATAGACACAGAGCTTAATGTAGGAACAACTATAACTATGACTGTTAATCTCTAATTTTTATTGATATTAAAGTGTTCGGCAAGTGTAATTTCAAAACGAATCAATAGTTAACATAAAAAATATACACACGAATTGCCTACACAAAAAATCAAATCTCACTATCAAAGTATTTAAAGCAACATAAATCGCACAGCTTAAATATTTAAGAAAATTAAATCAAAATAACAAATTATTTAAAAAACTTATTTAAGAAAGGAAATTAATATGGGTGATTTTTTTCATTCTGTAACCTTAGACGAAAGTTTATGTAAAGGTTGTATTAATTGTATAAAACGATGTCCCACCCAAGCCATAAGAGTAAGAAACGGAAAAGCTATAATTAATCCTAAATTTTGTATTGATTGTGGCGAGTGCATAAGAACCTGTCCTCATCATGCAAAACGGTCTGCCTATGACAAATTAGACACAATGGGGAAGTATAAGTTTAAGGTTGCCTTACCTGCCCCTTCTCTATACAGTCAGTTTCATCATTTAGATGATTCTAACATTGTTTTAAATGGCTTGCTTAGTATGGGCTTTGATGATATTTTGGAAGTAAGTGCCGCAGCAGAATTAGTGTCTGAGGCAAGTAGAGAATATATGGCTACTCATCAGGAAAACCTACCTTGGATTAGTACGGCCTGTCCTTCAGTTCTTCGCTTAATAAGAGTTAAATTCCCAAATTTAATTCCACACCTTTTACCACTAAAACCGCCTATTGAAGTGGCAGCAAGAATTGCTGAAAAAAAGGCTCTAGAAAAAACAGGTCTTAAAAGAGAAGAAATCGGACTCTTTTTTATCTCCCCCTGCCCTTCGAAGGTAACTTACGTTAAATCCCCGCTAGGAACAGAAAGCAGTGCTGTAGATCATGTCCTTGCTATTGAGGATATATACCCAACCTTAGTTTCTCACATGAATAAACTAGAAGATCCATCTACCGAAGTATCCCACTCAGGTAAAATGGGAATTGTTTGGGGAAGACGAGGTGGAGAATCGAGTTCTTTATTAACAGATAAGTACCTTGCCGCTGATGGTATCGAAAACGTACTTAGGGTTTTAGAAGATTTAGAAGATGAAAAGTTTGAAGACCTAGCCTTTATAGAGTTAAACGCCTGCCATGGTGGTTGTGTAGGAGGGGTCTTAACTGTAGAAAATCCTTTTGTTGCAGAGGCAAAGCTAAATCATTTAAAAAAATACTTACCTATGTCTCTTAACCATTTAGATGATGACGAATCTATGAAAGAGTTAATTCCTTGGTCTGAAGCAGTAGTTTATGAACCAGTTTTCCAATTAGGAGAAACTATGATTGAAAGTTTCTCTAGGTTAAATCAGGTAGAGAGAATATATAAAAAATTGCCAGGTTTAGATTGTGGTTCTTGCGGAGCTCCTGATTGTAGAGGGATGGCAATTGACATAGCTATGGATGAAGCAACAGAGCTAGACTGTATTCACCTGCTAAGAGAACATTATGGGTTTTAAAGTTACAGATTTGTTAGGAGGAAACATATGAAAGTCAACGATTTAATTAGTCAAAATGCATTCACCATAGTAATCGAAGGAGATAACTTAAACACTGAAATTACAAAGCCTTTTTGCTGCGATTTATTAAGTATTGTAATGGGCAAGGCATTAAAAGGATGCGTATGGATTACTGTTATGGGTAATATAAATACCTTAGCTGTAGCTTCCCTTACCGAGGTAAGTTGCATAGTGCTAGCAGAAGGATGCAGCTTTGATGAAGCCGCCCTACATAAGGCCAAAATAGAAGGGATCACTGTGTTTAAAACAAATGACTCTGTCTTTGATGCAGCCCTAAAGATCAACCAACTAATTGAACAGGAGAAGTAATAATGGAGAAACTCTATTATGATTTACATCTTCATTCTTGCCTCTCTCCTTGTGGAGATGAGTTAATGACTCCCGGTAATATTATCGGCATAGCAGTAATTAACAACCTAGATATTGTAGCTCTCACAGACCATAATTCTTGCAAAAACTGCCCCGCTTTTATGTCACTTGCAGCAGAATATGGAATTCTTGCTATACCAGGCATGGAATTAACTACAGCAGAAGAAGTTCATGTTATTTGTCTCTTTCCCACATTAGAAAAAGCTCTAAAATTTGACGAATATGTACATTCTTCTCTATTACCTTTTCAAAACAAAGAAGAAGTTTTTGGATCCCAAATCATTTGTGACAACGAAGATAATCCAATATCAAAAGAGGACCTTTTATTAATAAATGCAACAACTATTTCTTTCGACCAAGTCTTTGATCTAGTAAGTTCCTATGATGGAGTTGCTTTTCCTGCTCATATTGATAAGACATCAAACAGCCTTATTTCAAATTTAGGATTTGTTCCTTCTGAAAGCAAGTTCAAAACTTATGAGCTGGCAAACCAGGACAAACAAGACTATTTGATTGAGACTAATCCCTATCTAAGTGATTGTTTGCTGGTTAAAAACTCAGATGCTCATTCTATTGGCGATATATCTGAAAAGGATAACTATCTTGAAGTTGAAGAAAGGTCAGTGGAAGCTTTTCTCGATTTATTAAAATAGATGTTAATTATCTAAGCATTGTTGGTATATAATAGAAAGTATTAATAAAGGAGACCATAAGTAATAGATAGACTTGAGTCTTGACTTTCAAAAAAGATTAATGCTTTATTACTTATTACTATAAAAATCTGGAGGTATATATAAATGAAACTTATTTCGTGGAATGTTAACGGCCTTAGAGCCTGTGTGGGCAAGGGTTTTTTTGATTTTCTAAATGAAGAAAACCCTGATATTTTATGCTTACAAGAAATCAAAATGATGAAAGAGCAGGCTGATTTTCAATTTGAGGGATATTATGATTATTGGAATTCAGCAGAGAAAAAAGGATATTCAGGAACTCTAATTCTTTCAAAAGAAGAACCTATATCTGTAACTTACGGCATAGGCATTGAAGAGCATGATCAGGAAGGACGAGTTATCACCGCTGAATACAAAAATTATTATTTAGTTAATGTCTATACACCTAATTCAAAAGACGGCCTAGCTAGAATAGGCTATAGAATGGTATGGGAGGATGAATTTAGATCCTATCTAAAAGAATTGGAAAAAATCAAACCTGTAATTATATGCGGGGACCTAAATGTAGCCCATAATGAAATTGACCTTAAAAACCCAAAAACAAACAGAAAAAATGCAGGCTTTTCCGACGAAGAAAGGGGAAAATTCAAAGAGCTTCTAGGTGCTGGCTTCATAGATACTTTTAGGAACTTTTATCCTGATTTAGAGGGAGCATATTCTTGGTGGAGCTATAGATTTAATGCAAGAAAAAATAATTCTGGATGGAGGATTGACTATTTTCTAACATCCGACAGTTTAAGAGACAATCTAAATGATGCCAAGATTCTTTCTGAAGTTATGGGCAGCGATCATTGTCCAGTAGTCCTTGACATTACCCTATAACTTGATTTTTCAATAAATATATATCAAAATAAAGTAGTAGATATTTTCACCTATAAATACCCAACAGAAAGCATAAGCAAAAGCCCTAACCACATTAATTGTGGCCAGGGCTTTTATCAATT
Organism: uncultured Oscillospiraceae bacterium; assembly: GCA_964370075.1. GTDB lineage: Bacteria > Bacillota > Clostridia > Peptostreptococcales > Anaerovoracaceae > CAYJHC01. Next base: position 10,611 of record CAYJHC010000013.1, read on the forward strand.
ATTATTCTTTAGAGCTTACAGAAACTGGCAAGTATATTAAATCCCCTTCGAGAATTCTATTCTCATTTTCAATTTTATTATTTGATAGAATCCAATCAATTGATTCATTATAGTCCACTCCATATGCTTGACAAATACTATAAATATTTTCTCCTTTTTCAACTTTATGTCCAATTAATCTAATCTCGCCTTCAAAATACTGATTGTTTTCACTATCTTCAATTACCTCCTGCCCTTCTGCTTTAAATAATTGGTACAATGCCATAACTTCTTCTTTTTGCTGCTCTTTTCCTCTATCCATTTCAAAGAAAGTATATAAAGAAACTACACAGGCCACAATCACCAATGCAAAAGTAACAGTCACCATATTTATTTTTTTTCTCGGCTTTATACTTTTATCTCCTACAGTATTTGGTTCCTTTATTTGCTTTCCTACATCGTCATAAATATAAAACCCCTTTAACTCTTCTACTTTATCATTTTTCCATTGAAAAAATCCTCTTTCCTTTTGTACAGGATCAATCACATAAGCCAGCTGAAAAGGTAAATTAAAAAAGTTCTCTTGAATAAACACATCGTAGCTAGACAAAAATATACCATAATTAGGATGTGTATGGTGCCACCCTATAATCGATAACTCTTTAAAGTTTTTATCTTTTTCTTTATGTATGTAATCCCATGTATCATGAGTAAACGTAAGTGAAGCTGCTGCTGCATCGGTATATTTAGCTTCAATGTACCCAGAAATCACTATTTGTCCTTTTCCAAAAGACTCTAAATATTTTCCAATTAAAATGCTCCCCACTTCTTTTTTTGTTGTCTCAGCAGAATATTTTTCTAATTTATTAAATACATCTTGCTTAATGTATACATTCAAGTCATCTGCTTTAATATTCCCCACTTTTACAAAATTAAGTGGCAAATCTATCTCGTTGTCCTGCTTATTTTTTTCTTTCAAGCTCTCCTCTCGAGTATTTTTTTTCATTTTCCACCACCTCCTACAGGCATTTTATTTTTTTATTTATTATACTTACCGTTTATTTCAATTATGTCGAAGGTATAGCGGGCAGCTTTGCAAATCATCTACATTTAAGCTACCCTCCGCTATTCATTCATCTGCTTTTTCCACATAAAAACCAATGTAACAAATCCACTCTTTATTCTTTTCTAGTGCAAAAGTCAACTCTAAAAAACAAATAATTTTTAGGCCCTTATACGCATGACTTTACTTCTTTTTAACATTAAATACTAACACTGATTTGCCTATGGCAATTGCATCTCCTTGCTGTAGCATATGGCGTGTAATCCTATTCCCATTTACTACAGTACCTATTGATGTTCCTGCATCAACTAATACATATTTTGATCCCTCAAGAATTATGTCACAATGATGAGGTTCCACAAGTTTATCTTTAAATAGCACAATAGTATTTTTACCATTATTACCTATGCTTGTTGTCCCTGCAAACACAAGGTATTCTTTACCTTCAAATTCGCCTCTAATTACTTTTAGCCATGCTTGCTTTGCAAATTGTTCAAGCAATCCAACACCTACTCCGATCAATGTTCCCATAAGAACAATGCCTATACCACGAGCAATAATATCATTAGGTACAATTCCCACTATGAAATTGAATAAAAAACCACCTATAAATCCCCCTAGTAGCCCTCCTAACGCGCAAAATATTATCCGTTTTAATTCTACCCTAATTAACCCTGCAGAAACTCCAATGCCTAGCCCCATTAAGGCCCATCCTATACCACGGACTAATGAATCAACAAAATCCGAAGTATAATCGCTCAACAACTCAGAATACATCCATTGCGCAAAGTATCCACTTATACCTCCTATTACTATAGATATCCCTGCTCCTACTAAGGCATATTTTATAGCTTTTCTTTTTGATCCATAGAAAACACCTTCCCCTATGCCAAGAAACAATCCAATGAATAAGGCAATTATTGCAGACCAAAAGGCAGTGCCGAGCCTTGTGATATTAGCTACAGCATCAACTTGCGCCACTCCATTTCCTCTAAAATCTACGCTTTCTGAGGATGTTAGCGCTTCTGATGCCGCTTCATACCCATCCAAATATCTTTCAACCCTTATATCATATTCATCAAGCTCATTTACTATCCAATCTCCCATAGCCTCATCATCTTCATAATCTAGATTGTTCTGCTTAGCGTAATCTTTAAAATCAGCTTGAAGTTCCTCAAATGCTTCTACAGACTGCTCCGTTAAATCGTAGTACTTAGCCAGATAGGTGTACCCTAATGCCTTGGCTATATTTTTGCTACTCAAAACATCAGAAGTAAGCTCAGAAACACCAAATCCAAGAATTGCACCTATACAAGCCCAAAGAAGACCTTTCACAAGTATAGTCTTAAAACTAATTTTATTTCCTCTTACTGTTCCTCCATGTGAAGCAGTTTGCATTCTTTCCTCAACAGGAGTAAACTCTACACCTTCAAGATCTTCTGCAAATATTTCAAAATCATTAGTTTTAATAGCATTGCTTTCAGTTTCATCAACTTTCTTTTCTAAATCATCTAAATTTTCTTTACCTTCTTCTGTATCAAGGAAATCATTGTCTCCTTCTACTATAGGTTTGACCTCTTCATCTTGTATATTTATTTCCACATCCTTCTGTGAAGCAGTGTAATCTACAGCATATAAATTAATTGTTCCAACCGGAAAAATATGCTTATGCTCAATAGCCCATTGAGCTGCATCAGCAGAAAGAGGACTATACGAATTCCAAGATTTATATTGGATCATATCACCTATGTTAATTATGATGTCACTTAAGGACTCACCTGCTCCCCAAATATCTCCTATGCAAATTTGACCATCCCGAAAATTAGGGTGCCAAATTGGCGTATTTATTTTACATATTGGTTTTTGCCTCGGATAGTCAGAATGCAAAGAAATCTCTACTTCATGGCGACTTTGAGTTTCAATTCTACCATCAGGCAATAAATATATCCCATTTAAAAAAAATGTTATATTATACTTTTCTGGAGGCTCATTTCCAATAGGTTCGATTATAATATTTTTATTCCCATTAAAATCTTTTTTTATTTGTTCATAATCTGCAGCGAGCCTTCTCATTCTTGCATTCATAAATTATTCCTCCTCAAACAAACTCAGCACTTCTTTTTTATCCCTATGAAATTCATAGTATGTGCTATACATTCCGATTCTACCACTTACTATATGAAACAACGGAAGTCCTATTTCATATGGTGTTTTATCCAAAAAATCCTCTTTTCCTGTAATTGAATGAGTATGTTCAAAATTCATTTGTTTCTGGCAGTTCTCACAAAAAATCATTTCAGCCTTTATTTTATTAATAGGCATATATATTTTTTTTACCTTGCCACAAATACAGGTAGCTGTAGTTACGATCTCTCTGTCAAAATCAATAACTGCTTCACATCCAATTTCTGAACGAATGCTAGTTAACAGTTCCCTTAATGTTATCGATTTAACAGACCAATCTTTTTCGACAATTTCACCAAGTATTTCGTGGCTCATACAATCTTCTTTTTCTTGATATTCCACGAGATACGAGTCATGAGTTAATCCATTAAACACATATCCTTTTCCAATAAGAGTGGGTAATCCCCTATCTATATGTAAAAGCTTCAGCATCTCTTGAATTTGAATTCCTGAAATAATAGAAGATGAAGTAGGGGTAGTAGGAATCTTCCCCTCTGCCATTTCTTCATTTGTCAACAATGAACATGACTTTCTTTTATTTATCAAATTCCAGTCTGTTTCTGACATAGTACATTCATAACAAGCTCCTTGATTAGGTTTAAAAACACGTGCTATACCGTTTAAAGCTTCAATCGCACCATCAATCCACACCTTATTGACCTTATAACAAGATTGATTAATAAATAATCGAGCTTCTCGATTATCAAGTCCGCCTAGTACCATATCAACACTTTTAAATAAACCTAATCCTACATCATTAATCACGTTGGATGTAATTGCCACAGCTTTTATGTCTGGGTTTAGTTCAACTGCTTTTTCGGCCGCAACTTGAGCTTTGTATCTCCCTACATCCTCCTGCCTAAACAATACTGCCCTAGTTAAATTACTATGCTCAATTCTATCCATATCTACAATAATTATCTTCCCTATGCCTAAGAGTGCAAGATTTTTTACTAGTTCATTGCCTATTGCCCCTGCACCAACAACCATTATTGTTGCAGATGAAAGACGTTCTTGATTCCACCACGGGATGAGTTTCAACCGATTATACCTATCATCTTCAAAGTCGCACTTCGAAAACTCCAAATTACTCTCCATATCCACCTGCCGTAATCTCTGGCTGCAGCCTTAGTACGTCACCCTCTTGAATTTCTGCTTCAAGTAGGGTTTGGCTTTCCAACAACTGTCTACCACTTACCTTATGGATAAACTTATAACTGATAGGGTTACCGTCTGGTCCAATAGATGGTAATTTCACTTTTTCAATTAACTTCACCATTATTATTCCGCACTTCACATCATCAGGCAGCCCCACCTTTTGTTCTTTGTTTCCAGTAGTATCGATAATTATCACATTAACTTGTCCCATAACATCCCTCCTCATCTATTCATTTATTGTGTAAGTAACTTCTAAGCCGCTATATGTACTATATCTCCAATTAACACTATAGTCCTCAGCTTCTTCAAACCTTAAACCGTCAAGTAGTACCGTTTCTCCCATCTCTTCAAAAAGTGTACTAGGAAAACCCAGATCCGCATTAACAGTTTCAATCATATAATATGCATCAAGATCAAATTCATCATTTGAATCGTACCAATTTGTATCGATGGTCATGGTTGTACCATCAGAGCTAATTTCACACCATGCTTCGTTTGTCATAGTCCCATACATTTCTTTAAAATTAGGTTTGCTGTTTAATGCTACAATTAAAACACTCAGTCCGAGTAATACTATTATTCCAACTGTAATAGAGATAGCTATGATTTTCTTTTTGGGTTTGTTCTTTGATTGTTCAACTACATTGTTAAAATTATTTATTGCACTGCTAACTTCCTCTTTAATATCAAGCCCGACCTTCTGCCCACATTTTGAACAGAATTCCTGATTTTCTTCTAATGTACTTGCACATTTGCTGCAGTTTATCTCAATCGATTTAATCTTTTGCCCACCACAGTTAGGGCAAAACTTCTCTTCCTCAGCTAATTGATTTCCACACCTTTCACAACATTCTAGGTTCTCTGAAGAATTGCTCTTGCTAAATACAGACTCTAGCTCTGTTCCTGATACATTTTCTTGGTAATTTCCCTTTATTCCCTCACCACTTAGTTGATTGCTTATAGAAGTATTAGGTTGATTATCTTGCTCTATAGATAGGCTATTCCCATCCACTATATTTTCAGACAAACCTAAATTTTGAGCCACTATGTTTTGTTCACTACACCCAAATGTAGTACATCCTCTATTCTCTTCCCAACAAGAAGTGTGATGAGGACTTAAACAAGAAACACATTCCGTTAAAGCTTCACCTTCTTTAATTTCCGTTTTACAATAAGGGCAAATTTTTTCTACGCGTCTTTCCATAATTCCCTCCTAAAATAGTTATTTATTTTCACACAGTATAACATTTAGGGGAATTCAAAGCAATATTTTAAGGAATAATAATCACTTTTTTATCACTTTTTATGGATATAAATCTATTTTCAAAAAATAATAGGCCCCCACTTCTCACTATCCTTCCTGCAGTGATTCCCTATACTTATAAATTAATCTACACCAGCAGTGTGAATAAAAGTCTCTATACTAGTCACTGCTCTCTGCTAATCCCCTTCACTAAACGGCTATGCAATTCCAAAAAACAAAAAGCCCCCAACAACCTTTTTTGTTGTCAGGGGCTTAGTTTCCCACTTTTTTAATATTATAATAAGTTTATCTACAAATTTCATTTTTTGCCCTGTTATATTTTGTGCAGGCATCTCCCTTGAAATATTTTATGTATAAAACAACTTATCCTATTGATATTTAATTTTCTCTTAATTAATATTTATTTCTACATCAAAAGACTATTTCCACAGTTCAGTGTTGTCGATTCCTATAGAAGAAGCCTTAAATACTGGATCTTTGCCTTCTTTCAGTTGGAACCTGAAATCATCTAATGCCTTAATTGCATATTTTCCTAATATAAACATAGCTGCAATATTTACTAAGGCCATCAATCCCATTAATACGTCTGCAAGATTCCATGCAGTGTTAAATTGCATCTGAGCACCAAAGAATACCATTGCTACACAAGTAAGTCTAAAAACGAGTAGAACAGTTGCGTTTCCAGAAATAAACTTAATATTTGACTCTGTATAATAGTAATTTCCTACCATAGAAGTAAATGCAAATAAGAATACAGACACTGTTAAAATGTGAACTCCCATTTCTCCAAATACATCTAGAAGAGCTCCTTGAACTAGTGGTACTCCTGCAAGGTCTGCAGTTATCTCAGTACCAGAAAGCATTATTAGGAATGCAGTTGCGCTACAAATAATTATTGTGTCAATTACTACCGACATAAACTGTGCAAGCCCTTGCTTTGCTGGGTGACTAACTTCTGCAGTCGCCGCTGCATTCGGTGCTGATCCCATACCTGCTTCGTTTGAGAAAAGTCCTCTCTTAATCCCCAACATCATAGCAGAGCCTGTAATCCCACCTAAGAACGCTTCCCAACTAAATCCACCTTCCATTCCTGGGGCATAAAATGCTGATGAAAAAATTTCTCCAATAGCCTTTGGTAACATATCAATATTTAATATTGTAACTACCAATGCCATACCAACATAAATTAGAGCCATAACCGGAACAATTACTGATGTGACTTTTCCTATTCTCTTTGCGCCTCCAAAGATTGAATACGCAGTAAGAATTGCAAAGCCTATTCCAATGATAATAGGAATCATAGTTGTATCATAGTCTGGAACGTAGTATCCTATTGCAGAAGCTGCATTATATGCTTGTAAGCCATTAAATCCATATGCAAATGTAAGAATAAGTAGTATTGCGAATAAAATTCCTAATGGCCTACACTTTAATGCTGTCTGAATGTAGTATGCTGGTCCCCCTCTATATCCTTCTCCGTCTCTAACTTTGTAAATTTGTGCCAAAGTGCTTTCTACAAATGCTGTAGCACAACCTAGCACAGCAAGTAGCCACATCCAAAAAACTGCACCTGGTCCTCCGATAGCAATTGCTGTCGCAACTCCCGCTATGTTTCCAGTACCAACTCTTGATGCAGTCGAAATCATTAAAGCTTGGAATGAAGTCACCTTTTTCCCATCTTTGTTTGATGCATCTCTCTTTGCTAATGTTTTAATTGCAGTTCCAAATAAAGTAAACTGCACACCTTTAGTTCTGATAGTAAAGACTATTCCTGCTACTACCAATAAAATAATTAGCACATAAGTGTATAGCCAATCATTTAAGGTGCCTAAAATTGTGTTAAATGCTTCCATTTTTCCTCCTTTTTCTCTTCTTTATTTTCGCCTTAAAGCGTAATTTCCCCTCCGAGTTTTTTAATTACCTTATTAAATTCCTCTGGTGGATTTACTTTAAACTCCAAAAACTCACCCGTTTCTGGATGTTCAAATGCTAACAGATACGCATGTAGCATCTGCCCTTTTATATTAAGTGGGTTTTTTGATGGCCCGTAAAGGTCATCTCCCACAAGTGGGTGATTTATATGTGCCATATGTACTCTAATTTGATGTGTTCTTCCAGTTTCCAACCTCGCTTCAATTAAGGTATATTTTCCATAGTTCTCTATTACTTTATAATGCGTAACTGCTTGCTTCGATTTAACATCGGTAATAATTTTTTTATGGAAAACTTTCTTGTCTGACCCTATTGGTTTATTTATTGTTCCTTCTTTTTCAATAAAGTTATTATAAACTAAAGCAATGTACTTTCTTCCTACAGTATGTTCTTCTAATTGTTTTGCCAACCCTCTGTGAGCATTATCATTCTTAGCCACAACTAGAAGTCCACTTGTATCCTTATCTATTCTATGGACAATTCCCGGCCTTATTTCCCCATTTATTGTTGAAAGGTTATCATTACAATGATACATTATAGCATTAACTAATGTTCCATTTGGATTTCCTGGAGCTGGATGTACTACCATCCCTCTCGGTTTGTTAACAACTAAAAGTGACTCATCCTCATAAATTATTTCTAATGGAATGTTTTCCTTTTCAATAAGCATATCTTCTGGATCTGGTATAAAAACAGTAATTTTATCTCCTCTTTTCACCTTATAATTTTTGCTTACTTTTTTTATACCTTCAATAGTAATATTCTTCTCTTCAATAAGTTTTTGGATATAACTTCTTGAAGTGTTTTCTACAAGTCCAGAAAGAATACTATCTAGCCTTTTGTTCTCTTCTTTTTCAGTTATTAGATATATATTAGTTCTACTCATTTCCCTTATCCTCTATATTTTTATTTTTCATATCTTTGCTTTCAAAAAAAATCAAATACAAGAAGGCTAAGCCTGCTCCAACTACAACACAAATATCTGCAAAATTGAAAACTGGAAAATCCCAAAAAGATAAATAGTCAACTACATATCCTCTAGCTATCCTATCAATTAAGTTCCCTATTCCCCCAGATATGATAAGTGAAATTGACCACAAAGCTAACCTGCCTCTTTTTTTCCTCTGAGTCCATAGAACCACAAGAAGAGCCGCAATAAGGGCAGCTGTCATAATGGACAGGAAGTCCACCTCCCCATTCAATATTCCAAACGCTGCTCCCTCATTGCGGATATATGTAATCTTAAAAAAACCTAGCTCATAGGATGTTTCTCCCCAACTTAAATTTTCAACTATTGAAAATTTAAGTAGCTGATCAAATAACACACCTATTAATATAATAATAAAATACATTGATAAATAACTATTTACTTTCTTTAATTTCTTCGACTCTGTTGAGTCCAAATCTGAAAAAGCACTCTATTTTTTTTCTGAAACTGTCTCTTCAACAAAGCCTTCAAAAGATTCCACAACTTTTGGCGGTGCAACTTCAACGTTTCCTGCAAACCCTTCAAATGGTTCTTCTGGAATAATTTTTTCTGGAATATTCTTCTCATATTCAACTTTCAAAGGATCCACTACCATGCCTTCTTGATTTTCTTCAAAAATATCAATAGTTTCTACTACTGGTTCAACTTGTGGTTCTACCTGTGGCATGGCTGGCATTTCTTCCATTACTGGCTCTACCTGTGGTGCAACTGGCATATCTTCCATCAC
>CAYJHC010000013.1:20005-26633 GCA_964370075.1 uncultured Oscillospiraceae bacterium
CTGGCTCTACCTGTGGTGCAACTGGCATATCTTCCATCACCGAAATAAACTGAGGCATAACTGGAGCTTCTTCCACAACTGGCGCTACCTCTGGAGCAACTGGCACATCTTCCATTGCTGGCTCTACCTGTGGCGCAGCTGGCACATCTTCCATTACTGGCTCTATCTGTGGCGCAACTGACAAATCCTCCATTATCGGATCTACCTGCGGTGCAAATGGTATGTCTTCAATTACCGGTTCTACCACTGATGTCGCTGAAAATTCTTGCATCTCATAGATATTTTCACCTTGCGTAACATCGTTCTCTATTGTTTTTTCTTCAGTTGCAAGGAACATTGTCATTTCCTTTTCAGCATTTACCGAATTAGCTAAAACCGATGCTTTTAACTCAGTTTCAATTACTTTTGACTCTACTTCAGGGAACATAAATTCTACAGTAGTTTCAAACTTTTTCAACTCAAATTGCAGCAATTGCTTATACTTTTCTACAAAATACTTATATTTTTCAACAAGTTCATTTGTTTTAGCTTCAACAGCCGCTGCTTGCTCTGTTGCTCTTTTTATAATCATTTCCCCTTCTAACTGGGCATTTGCAAGAACTAGACTTGCTTGTTTTTCTATGCCTGCAGAAGATTCTGCAGCTATTATCCTAACAGATTCCAAAGCATTTTTAATGCTCTCTTTATCTGCCGCTATCTCATCTAACTCACTTTTTGTTTTTATATACTGCTCACTTAGTTCAACTAACTGATTTCTCGTATTTACATATTCACCATTTAGCTCAGCTATAGCTCTATTAGCTTTTCCTAATTCGCCACTTATATTAGTAGCATCAGCCTGGTACTTTTCACTTTCAGTTTGAAATTTTTCGCTATCTAATTTAAACTTTTCCATTTCAACTTTAAGTTTTTCATTTTCAACCTCAAAAGCCAAAATCTTATTTTGCTTTTCTTGATTTTCTTCTTGAAGTTTTAAAATTGCTGAGTTTTGTTCTTCAGTAGACTCGATAACTTTATCAATAAAGTTATCTACATTCTCAACTTTATAGCCTTTTCTTCCCTGCTCAAAACGGATTGCTTTAACATCTTCCACTCTTAACATTTCTTACCTCCACATATTTCTATTATCACTTTTAACCCCATCTGCAGCCACAGCATCAGCAGATCCTTTTTTTGTCATGATAGCAATACTCTCTGGTGCAAACACATAGATCTCATCTGTTATCGACTCAATTGTTCCCCTTAAAGCCTCTGTAGCTCCCCACATATAATCAAAAATTCTTCTAGCTGTATCCATATCCATTCCACCTAAATTTAATATTACTGGTTTCCTGGTTTTTAACAATTCAATGTATTCCTTACAATCATCAAGCCCCTTTGGTTCTATGACCATAAGTCTGACAGAGTTTGAAGCTGATCCTGTAGACTGTCCTCCTCCAGATTGTGCATTCCCTCGCATTGACACAATATTATCTGCTGACGGAGGAGCTACTCTTGTTCCAAAACTACGATGGCCCTCTTTGGTAAGTTTTTCCTCTCTTTTTTTAGGTTCACTTTCAAATTCTTCCTCTTCAAAATCATCGTCGTCGTAATCCGCCCCAACTCCCATAAGATTTTTGATTTTTTCAAACATAAAATTTCCTCCTTTTACGTATAATATAATTTCCAGTTAATTGCTGAAATTATTAAATTTCTAATATATTCTCTCTCCAAATATTGAACTTCCTATTCTAACCATATTAGAACCCTCTTCTATGGCTACTGCATAGTCATTAGACATTCCCATGGATAAATATTCAAAATCTGTATTAGGCAACTCAAGGTTTTTAAATTTGTCAAATAACTTTTTCGTTTTTGCAAAATGCTTAGCAATATCTTCTGGATTTTCAGCATAAGGTGCAATGCACATCAATCCTTTTATTCTTATATTATAACATTTATTCGCAATACTGCTAATAATTTTTTCAGTTTCTTCAATATTTATACCAAATTTGCTCTCTTCTAAAGCAGGATTAACTTGTATTAGAATATCCATAGTTAAATTCTTTTGCCCAGCTCTTTTATTTATTTCTTCTGCAAGCTTCATCGAATCCACAGAGTGTATTAAATCCACCTTATCAATTATATACTTCACCTTATTTGTTTGCAAATGTCCTATCATATGCCATCTAACTGGCTTTACCTGATCAAATTTGTCGAGTATTTCTTGAACCTTGTTTTCACCAATGTCCGTTGCACCCGCATCAATTACTTGATTTATTTCAGCAGCATTCCTAGTCTTTGTTACTGCAATCAACGTTACATCGCCAGCCAATCCCTCTTTTATTTTTATGTAATTTTCTTTTATTTTTGTCATTTTCGCTCCTGCCTTATCCTGTCTGATAATATTTAAATTTTATTACTAGTCTTTAGCTCTTTCCTCTGGTTCTAAGTAAAGATCATAGTATTCTTCTTCATTGCTAGGTCTGCTTAAAATTTCTTGATAAGGCCATACACTATTTACCACCTGGTCATTTTCATCATAGAAAAAACCTTCACGTATTAGTACTTCATCATCATTTTCAAGTATCACTTCAACTCTAAGGAATCTTTCTTCACCTAAGGAAGTAATCACATAAACACCCTCTTTTCCACCAAACCTTTGGGTAATACTATCTTTTTCTGCAATTAAGCCATATTCTTCCTCTATTATAATCTTTGCCTCAACATTTCTTTCTTCTGCAAATTTCTCATAATATCTATTAGTCGACAAAACAACTTTCAGTCTATTTTCTTCTTTTTTCACCTGTGAAACTGTAGCTCTTACTTCATCCTCATCAAAAACTACCGTTACTCTATTATTTTCCACATACAAATCTTCATTTTCTAAGTCAGTCCAAAATACCATCGCCCAGCTGCTATTATCTACAATTTTAAAAATAGGTTCTCCTTGTTCAGCATCGTCTCGTTCTAAATCTTCAGGGTTGGAATCAATTTCCTTCATTTGTTTTTCTGTCATATTATAGACACTATCCAAAGTTATTAATCCTTCATTACCATCTACAAAATAAGAAACTACTCCCTTCCTCAGGCTTGTGAAATTTTCCATCACCACCATGTTATCACCTAAGTGCTTCGTAATATCATCGTATTTATCACTTTTCTCTACAGCTGTTTCTGTTTCTATTGCAGTCATATCTAAAATCTGTGTTCCTTTTTTCATCAGTTGTCCTTCTTCTGCAATATAGACTAAAGAACCTGTGTAAGGCGCCCCATAAACCACTTCATCTCTCGCAATGTAAAGAGAAACATTCTCGGATATTTCCATTATGTCATTTTCCAAAACGTAAGTGCTCTTTAATACATCTCTAACCGCAGGAGTACCATAAATTACTGCAACTAAAATTGCTACCGTAGCAATCCAAATAACTAAATATTTATTTACAGGTTTTCTTTGCCTTTTTTTCTTATTAAAATCAATAACCTTATTTTCTTCTGTTTCTTGTATTGTTCTCCTTTGTTCACTCATATTTTCCCACCAAATTATATTTATTCAATAATCTGCTCATATTCACCAATTATCCAATTTCTGTCTTTATATTTTTCAGCTCATCTCATATCCTTGTTAAGTTTTATCTTATCCAAGTTTGCTTAATTATTATTCTTTAGCTAAAAAACAAACCTTATCAATTATTTTCTTTTCATCCTTAGTAAAATTCCGCTCTGCTTGCAAATATTTTTCCAGCAAGTCTGGGCGTCTTTCCTTAGTAATTTTCAAAGACTCTTCAAACTTCCAAAGTTCCATGGCTTTGTGGTTCCCATTTAGAAAGACCTCTGGAACCTTCCGCCCTTCAAATTCTCTTGGTTGTGTGTAATGAGGAGCCTCTAATAATCCAGAATAAACGGACTCTGCCAAAACAGAATCTTTATTTCCAATAATATCTTCAATCATTCTGGCAACTACATCAATTAGCACAAGAGCAGCAGGCTCTCCTCCTGTAAGAATGTAATCTCCAATTGAGATTTCCTCCATATTCCAAGCATCAATTAATCTTTGGTCTATACCTTCGTACCTACCGCAGAGTAGGGTGATTTTTTCTTCGTTTGCTAGTTCTTCCGCTTTATCTCTATCCAAAATTTTCCCTTTTGGAGATAAGTAAATTATTCTTGACTTTTCAGTTGTACCAATATCTCTAAGACACCGTGTAACAGGCTCTGGCATCATTAACATTCCAGGGCCTCCGCCAAATATATAGTCATCCACTTTATTGTGCTTATTAGTTGTGTAATCCCTAATATTGTGGCAACTAATCTCTAATAATTTTTTTTCCTGAGCCCTACCAATTAAACTGACTTTTGTTCCCTCAAACATTTCAGGGAATAATGTTAATATATCTATCTTCATTTAAATATCCAATATGCCTTCTGGCAAATCTACATTAATTTCTTTCTTCTCTAAATCTACCGATATGATAAAATCTTTTACCCAAGGAAAGAAGACTTCTCCATATTCAGTTGAGCTTAGTCTATAAAGTTGTTGTGGTCTATCTGTGTACACCTCTTCTACTTTACCAATATAACCAAGCTTTTTATCATACACAAACGAGCCAATAAGATCTCTAATATAATATTGACCTTTTGGCAATTTTTCTAAATCTTCAGCCCACATAAATACCGGAGATCCAATTAATTCTTCTGCTCTATTTCTATCCTCTATACCCTCTAGTTTCACTATCGGTTGCCTATCCTTCACTCTAACCTTATTTACTGAAGTTTCTAGCTCCCCTACAAGTATAGTTTTAAGCCGATTAAATCTATAGGGATCATCTGAGTAGCTTAGAAGCTTCACCTCACCCTTTATCCCTACAGCTTTTACAACTTTTCCTAATTCAATTTTTTCTTTTTTCATAATTTTAAAATGGGCACATAAAAATGCGCCCTTAATTTACTCAACAATTTCTACTACTATATCTTTTCTTTCTTTCATTGCCGCTGATTTTACAACAACTCTAAGAGCTTTAGCAATTCGACCTTTTTTGCCAATTACCTTTCCCATATCTTTTTCGGCAACTTTAAGCATAATAACAGTAGTTTTTCCGTCTTCTCTAGATGTTACTTCAACAGATTCTTTCTCATCAACAAGAGATTCTGCAATAACTCTTACTAATTCTACCATATGTTACTCGCTTTCTTTATAAAACGCCTGCCTTCTTCAAAAGTGCTCTCACAGTTTCAGTTGGTTGAGCTCCATTTCCTAACCATTTTTTTGCAGCATCTGTATCAATTTTAATTTCTGCTGGATCTTTAAGTGGATTATAAGTACCAATTTCTTCGATAAATTTTCCATCTCTTGACGCTCTAGCATCTGCTACTACTACTCTGTACACAGGTTTCTTGTTTGCACCCATTCTTTTTAGTCTAATTTTAACCATTTCTTCCTCCTCTAATGTATGGCTATTATACCTTATTTTTATCTAAAAAAGTTTGCCCAAAGGGCCTCCCTTTCTTGAAAACTGTTTCATCATCTTCTTACTTTCTTCGTACCTTTTGATCAAGTTGTTTATCTTGCTTACTGGTTGGCCTGACCCTGCAGCAATTCTTTTTCTTCTACTTGCATTAAGTATTGATGGTTCTTCTCTTTCTTTCATTGTCATAGAACGAATGATTGCCTCCATTTGAGCAATTTCCTTTTCGCCTTTTTCTAGGTCTACATCTTTAGCACCCTTCATCATATTTCCAGGCAACATATTCATCAAAGATCCAAGCCCACCCATCTTTTTGATTTCCCCCATTTGTTCCAGGAAATCTTCAAGTGTAAACTGATTCTTTTTAAACTTTTTTTCTAATTTAGCAGCTTTTTCTTGGTCATAAGTTTCCTCTGCCTTTTCTATTAAAGAAAGCATATCTCCCATCCCAAGTATTCTGCTAGCCATTCTGTCAGGATGAAAAGGCTCTAGAGCATCAGATTTTTCTCCAACCCCAATAAATTTAATTGGTTTTCCTGTAACAGCCTTTGTAGAAAGAGCTGCTCCTCCTCTACTGTCACCATCCAGTTTAGTCATAATAATGCCATCTATTCCTAGGCGATCATTGAACCCTTCTGCAGCATTTACCGCATCTTGACCTGTAAGAGCATCTACTACAAGAAGTATTTCGTGTGGCTTAATCTCTTTTTTCACCACCTCAAGTTCTTCCATTAAGGCATCATCTATTTGTAATCTTCCTGCTGTGTCCACTATCAACACATCAAAACCCTTTACTTGCGCTTCTTTTTTTGCTGCTACAGCTATCTTAGCAGGATTTTTTTCTTCTCTATTTGTAAAGACCGGAACATCTACGCCAGCACCTACAACCTCCAACTGATCTATAGCAGCCGGTCTATATATATCACAGGCAACTAGCATTGGTTTTTTACCATTTTTCTTCAAGTGGGCTGCCAGTTTACCCGAAGTAGTTGTCTTACCAGTTCCTTGTAAGCCAACCATCATATATGTTGTGAATCCCGAAGATGAATAGGTAAGTTTACTATTTTTTCCACCCATCATTTCAGCTAATTCTTTGTCTACAATCTTAATTACCTGCTGCCCAGGTGTCAGGCTCTTCATAACATCCGAAGACATTGCTTTTTCTTTTACATTAGTAATAAATT
>CAYJHC010000014.1:0-9467 GCA_964370075.1 uncultured Oscillospiraceae bacterium
ATAGTGTTCAAGAGCTGCTTGATGGAAAAGAAAAGGTAATGTCATTCTTTATTGGACAGGCGATGCGTCAACTTAAGGGTAAGGCAAGCCCGGCTAAAATAACGGAATTTGTAAAAGAGGAAGTGTTTAAATAAGATTAACGCTAGTAGTGCAGTAACAAAAGTTGCTGCACTATTATATTGTCAATGAATTAATCTGTGATATAATAATAATAACTTTGGATTTAGCAAAATGAAAGGCAGTAAAATAGAATACACTATGCGAATAAAAGAGAAAATAAGTAGACTAGAAAGGCTTCCTGTTGCAATTCTACCATGTTTTGTAGGTGTGGCTTCATTAGGAAATATATATTACGGTTTCGGACATGAAATAATTAGAGAGATTAGTATAGCAGGTGCGGCTATTGTATTGGCTTTATATATAGTAAAAATAGTTAAATTTCCAAAAGTAGTAAGAGCTGAGTATAATCAGGTGATTTCAGCGAGCATTTACCCAGGTTTTTCAATGATAATAACCATAATTGGAAGCTATTTGCTGCCTTATAGCTATATGGTAGGGAAAACATTATGGATTGTTGGGATAGTCATGCATATTGTGCATATAATTATATTTACATACAAAAATATAATTAGAAAACGGGTAATGGATACCTTTGTGCCAACTTGGTTTGTAACCTATGTTGGAATAGTAAATGCCGCAGTAATTGGGAAAGATATGGATGCGGATGCGTTTCTAATGGGGCTAATATACTATGGAGTGGTTGGGTATTTAATAATAATGCCTTTGTTAATGTATAGATTTATAAAATATGAGCTGAAGCCGTCTATGTATCACACTGTACCAGTAATTTTAGCTCCTTGCAGTTTGACCTTAGGTGGATATTTGACAATAGTAGATAACCCAGAAAATTGGCTGGTTGTTACGCTATATATATGTGTACTAATGTCATTGGTAGTTATTATCCGTATGCTTCCAAGGTTTTTTGCATATGATTTTCATCCGGGCTTTGCGGGGCTAACCTTCCCCATGGCTGCAGCTACTGTAACATCTGTAAAAATGGAAGGATTTTTGGAAGCCAATGGACATATAGAGCTGTTAAATATAGTAGAAAATATTGCTAGTATACAACTTTATCTTACAACAATGATTATTGGATTTGTAGCATTAAATTTTTTGATAATGGGATATAGGATAAAGGAAAAAATTCGGTACTAACATAGAATGGAGAATATGACGGTATTATTTTAAAAGCAAGTTGTTGGTGGTTAAATTAGGGATACTTCTGACAACAGAATTGTACAACTTGAGCATTGGTATTGAGGCATGGATTTGATGGGCAGCTCAAAATTGGGAATAGACTTATAACTTGATTTAGAAGCCAAATTAATATAGTGTGTAAGATGGGTAAATAAGTGAGGATATAAAGAGGTCGAAAACAATGAAGTATAACAAAGAAAAGCAGGAAACGCAACAGTTCCCCAAAATAACATTTAGGCTTTTATTTGGGAGAAACATAGATTTAAGGGTTAAAATTTTTAATTTGCTGGGAATGGTTGGGACGCCAATATTTATTATTATGGCTGCATTGAACTATGCATCTTTAGGGGCAATACCTGCGCTAATATTAGTTATTGCTTGTATAGCGGTAATAGGAATGCTGGTTTATGCCAATAAAACAAGGCAATTTCAAGGTGCCTACATGGCTGCTGTAGTCTTGGTGTTTATAGGAGCTTTTCCGTTAATGTTTTTTTCGGGAGGTGGATATGAAAGCGGAATGCCAGTCTTTTTTGTTTTTGCAACAGTGTTTACAGTGTATATGCTTGAAGGAAAGAAAATAGTCTTCTTTCTTTTCGTGGAATTAGCAATATATGTTGGATGTTGTATTTTTGCCTTTTATTATCCGGACACTGTTACAACATTTAGTACTACAGATACGAAAGTAATGGATATAATATTTGCATTTGTTACTGTTAGTATTGGGGTATCGGCCACTATGTATTTCCAATTTAGCATGTATCAAAATCAAGAAAAAGAATTGGTAAAGGCTAGAGAAAGTGCTGAAACTGCCAACAAGGCAAAAAGTACTTTTCTGGCTAGTATAAGCCATGAAATAAGAACTCCTATCCATGTGATTTTGGGAATGAATGAAATGATACAGCGAAATGCTGACAGCGTGGAAGTAAAAAGATGTTCGGATAAAATTAACGAGGCAAGTAGCATGTTGCAGGTCTTGGTAAATAATGTATTAGATGTAGCAAAGATTGAATCAGGGAAATTAGAGCTGATTGTAAAGGACTATAGGACAGGAAATTTAATTGGAGCTTTGCGTACAGTGGGGCAGGTATATTGTGATCAAAAGGACTTAGAATTCAGGTGTTTTGTAGAAGAAGATATTCCAGATTCTCTCTATGGGGACGAAGATCAAATAAAGAAAATAATAACTAATTTATTAAGCAATGCAGCAAAGTATACTAGAGAGGGTAGTGTAACATTAACCATTAGTAAAGAGCCACGAGGCATGGACATTGTGAACCTTGTATTTTTAGTAGAAGATACAGGGATTGGAATCGAAGAAGCATATTTACCTAAATTATTTGACGAATATGCTAGGTTAGACCTTGAAAAAAACAGAGGTATTGAAGGAACTGGACTTGGGCTTGCAATTGTGAAAGAGTTATGTTCAGCAATGAAGGGTGATATAGAAGTTGAAAGTGAATATGGTAAAGGGAGTAAGTTTATAGTGAAAATTCCTCAGAGAATTTCTTTGATGGAAATCCCAGTGGATGAAAATGCGAGCGCCTTTACAATATTAGCTCCAAAAGGGAGGGTTCTAATTGTAGATGATAATGAGGAAAATCTGCTTGTAATTGATTCGTTGCTTAAACGAACAAAACTTGATGTGGTGACAGTATTATCAGGAAAAGAAGCTATTAAAACTGTGAAGAAAAAGGATTTTCATGTAATATTTATGGACTATATGATGCCAGAACTTAATGGAATTGAAACTTATAGAATGTTGAAAAAAATTCCAGGATTTAATACTCCGGTAGTAGCGCTTACGGCAAATGCTGTGTCGGGAATTGAACAGGATTTGTTAAATGAAGGTTTTGCGGATTTTGCATCGAAACCAATTCATTGGGATAAGCTAGAGGATCTAATAATCAGATATCTTCCTAAAGATTTGGTAGAAGTAGTTCCACTAACAGAAACCGATGGAGGAAAATATAAAGAAATCTATAAGAAACTTGGTGATAACTTGAATAAATATGGCATAGATATGGATAAAGCCATTAGTTACTTTGATGGATCTGTAGAACAGTATAAAAAAACTGCTGAACTTTTAACAAGCAGACATGGCGAAGAAATGAATAAAATGAAAGATTTGTTGAAGAATGATGATTATGAAAATATCCGTTTTCTGGTGCATGCGTTAAAGGGAAAAGGGAAAAATATGGGAATGGATAAACTGTCATCTGTTTCGGGAGAAGTCGAAAGCTTATGTGCTTCAGGAGCTTATCTGGAAGCTAGAAGTTTAATGCCGTATTTGATCTATCAATGGGAGCGTGGCTGGAAAGGTTTAGATTATTTGGTAGCGGAGTTAGATAGTATTGCGCCAAAAACTTTGAAAATTGACCAAACAGAAGAAGGTTTTAGCCAAGTAGAAATTGAAGAGTGCATAAATTTAATACCTAAGCATTTAGATGAGTTAAGGCATAAACCATTAATTACTTGTTTAGAGAAAATTCTAGCAGTGGAAGAAAATGAAGAAGGGAAAAAATTATTGCAAAAGGCCATATTAGAAACAAAATCATTTGAACTTGAAAGTGCAGGTGTAGAAATAAATAAGTACTTAAAAATGAAAGGCAGGGGTTAGTATGGATTTTAAAGAGAGGGTATTAGTGGTAGATGATGATTTTACCCTACTAGAGCAAGCAGAATCAATATTGGAAGTGGAGTATGTAGTTAGCCTTGCTCCTTCTGGAGAAAAGGCTATTAAGTTTCTTGAAAGTGGTTATGGCGTGGACTTAATACTATTAGATATATTAATGCCAGACATGGACGGATATGAAACTCTTGAGAAAATCAGAAAAATAGCGGGATATAAGAATGTCCCTGTGATTTTTTTGACTAGTTTATCTGATCCGGAGGCTGAAATGCAAAGCTTATCTAGTGGGGCAGCTGACTTTATTAATAAACCATTTAATCCTGGAATTTTACTTTCTAGAATTAGCTTAAGGCTTAAGGCTGGGAACCAGCTAGACGGAAAGAAGTTGGCTGCGTTAGAAGAACCACTGACTGAATCTGAGCTTAGAGTTGCAAAGTTATTAGCAAAGTTTTATAGTAATGAAGAAATTTGTCAAGAATTGAATTATGCTTTAGACTCTGTAAAAAAACTTGTATCTAGAGTCTTAATGAAATTGGAAATTAAAAATAGAAGAGATATAAAGGTGTATTTTAAGTAGGCTGTAGAAGAATGAACAGTATACCTAATGATGAGATTTAGAGTAAGGAGGGAGCTTTTGCAGGGGATGTTATATAAAGATTTTAAACAGTTGGTCCTAGATGAAAGGCCTCTAATTGATGTTCGAGCTCCAATAGAATTCGAAAAAGGTGCTTTTGAAACAAGTGTAAATATACCTATTATGGATGATGAAGAGCGTAAGATGGTAGGTATAGTGTATAAACATAAAGGGGAAGAAGAAGCGACTAAGTTAGGCTTAGGTCTTGTTTCGGGAGAAAATAAAGAAGAAAAACTAAATAAGTGGAACTCTGTGCTGGAAAATCATCCTAAGGCAGTGTTTTACTGCTTCAGAGGAGGCTCTAGGTCTGCATACGCACAAAAGTGGATGAAAGAATCTTTTGATGTAGATGTTCCTCGCATTGAAGGGGGATATAAATATTTTCGTAGCTTTGCTATTAGAACTTTGCTCCCAGAAAATATAAAGGTGAAACCTGTAGTTTTGGGAGGATATACTGGGTCAGGGAAAACTATTCTTTTGAAAAAATTTGATAATTTTGTAGATTTGGAAGGAATCGCAAATCATAGAGGATCCAGCTTTGGAGCCCATGCAACTCCTCAACCAACTCAAATCAACTTTGAAAATAATTTGGCTTTCGATTTAATTAGAAAAGAGGCCAAAGGGTTTGAATACATAATTATGGAAGATGAAGGTCGACATATAGGCAAGAATTTTCTTCCGCCACCTTTCCAGGAGTACTTTAGAAGTGCGGAAGTAGTAATTGTAGATGTTCCCTTAGAAAAAAGGATTCAGATTACTTTAGAGGAATATGTAACTGCTGCACAGAAGGAATATACAGATATGTATGGGTTAGAAGAAGGCTATGAAAAATGGCGTGAGGTTAATCAAAATAACATAATGAGGCTAGAGCGTAGGTTAGGGAAGCAAAAACTTCAAGAAGCCTTAGTCTATTTTGAAAAAGCATATGAATATCAAATGAAGACTGGAAAAATTGATGCTCATGAAATATGGATAAGTCTTTTCTTGAAAGAGTATTTTGATAAGGCTTATCAATATCAAATAAAAAAAGACACTAGAGAGGTTGCTTTTAGGGGTAATGAAAAAGAAGTGGTAGAATTTCTAAAAGAGCGTTATTCTGGACACATTTTGGGGTAGGAGGAGTGGCAAATTGAATCCTATTATAATAAATAATTTTTCTAAAAACTATGGCGATGTAAGTGCTGTAAAGAATTTGAGTTTGGAAGTCCCAAAAGGTGAAATAGTGGGCTTTGTAGGGAAAAATGGTGCAGGCAAGAGCACAACAATAAGAGGCGTATTAAATTTCATTTCTCCAACTCAAGGGAGTATTACGGTATTTGGTTATGATAGTGTAAAAGAAAGTAAGAAAATTAGAGAAAAAGTTGCTTATATTCCAAGTGAAGCTGTATTTTATGACAACTTAACTTGCAGGCAGGTGCTTAAGTTTGCGGCAAAGTTTACTAATGCCACTAATGAAAATATTCAAGAATTGGCAGATTATTTTGAATTGGATTTGGACAAAAAGGTGGAGGAATTAAGCCTTGGAAATAGAAAAAAACTTTCTTTGATTCAAGGGTTCATAAAAAAAGCAGAACTCTTGATTTTAGATGAACCTACCAGTGGGCTTGACCCATTGATGCAAGGGAAATTTTTTCAATATTTGCTAAATGAAAAAGCAAAAGGGACTACTATTTTTCTCTCTAGTCATAATTTAAGTGAAGTGGAGAAATACTGTGACAAAGTTGCCATAATTAAAGATGGGCAGCTGATAGATTATTTTGACATGAAAAATATGATTATTAAACTAAAACAAATAGTTACTTACACTACAGTAGATGGAATTGAGGAAACTTTTCAAGTTGAAGGCGATATAAATGAAGTCGTACGACAGTTGTCAAAATTAAATTTAGCACAGTTAGAAATAAAAGGAAAGTCTGTTGAAGAGGAATTTCTTGACTACTATACGGAGGCAAAAAATGAATAATATTATTAAGATTTTTGTTTTCGGAATATTAGTGAACAAGAAAAGAATAATTGGTTGGACAATTGGCATTGTAGCTATGATGGCCATATATATGGTGTTTTTTCCTTCGGTAAATGATATGGCTAGTCTAAAGTTCGATGCTATGCCGGAAGAACTGTTAGGGCTTTTTGGAATGGAAAACATGACTGATCTAGGCAATTATTCATCTTATTTTGGAATGATTTATCAGCTTGTTTTGATTGCTTTATCAATTTATGGGGGAACATTTGCTTCTGCCATAATTATTGGTGAAGAAAAGAACAAGTCGATTGAGTTTCTAGGAGCTCTTCATGTCAGTCGGGCAGAAATATATGTGAGTAAATATCTGCTGGTTACCTTTTCCTTATTAGTGGTGATGATTCTATCTACTGTGACGACGATTGTTTGCGGAATTAGTGTCGGTGGAGAAACGTATAGCTTTAATGAAATCGTTAGGATGAGCATGGTCTCTACTCTAGTACCTTTGTTTTTTAGCGGAGTAGCTTTATTGTTATCGGGAGTTAATCCGAAGGTGGGTACTGGAGCTGTATGTGGCTTTGCAGTTTTAGTAAGTTACTTAATTGGATATTTAGGACAAATCCTTGGAGAAAATGGAGAATTTATTAGATACTTCTCTCCCTTTGAGGTAATAGGACCCATTAGCGTTTTAGAAGCTAACTCATATTTATTAATAGCGATTGTAATATACGGGCTTGTGTATATAAGTGCAGTAGTTGTAGGAGGTCTTTTTTATAATAGGAGAGACTTTATGCTATAATCTGCATAACTTGGAGAATTTCTATAAGAACCTGTCATAATGAAGTAAATTATATCCGAAAGGCGCCTTGTGCTTTGAAAACAATGATCTTAGCCGTAAGAAAACAAAAGAGCCTTGATTGTGAAGAACTGTATCAACATCTTGCCCAACAAAATTTTAGTTAGGTGTAGTAGTAGATGCAATCCGAAAAATCAAGGCTCTTTTTGATTAGTGAGTAAATCCGTAAGAATCAGTTTGGTTTGCGTGAACGGTTACATGAGCTTTGTTTAGGACTTCTATGGCTTCGTCAAATGTATCTACTAGCTGGTTTGCCATGCTGTGGGAAAAATCTGCTCTACAAACAATTCTTTGCACAATTTTTTCCTCTAAACAACTAGGCAGTGGATAGGTGGGAACTTGCCATCCTTTCATCATTAACCTGTCTGACAGATCATATAGAGTCCAACCGACATCTGCATTATCTTTTAACTTATAACAAAGTATAGGTAATTCGGTTCCTTCATTATAGAAATCGAAGAGGTCATACTTCTTCAGTCGCTCACAGATCATCTGAGCTACCTGAGAGGTTTTAAGATGGATTTCTTGCATTCCAGAAAATCCGTATCTGAAGAATACATAGTACTGCGCAATAATTTGACTAGCGCTTCTAGAGAAGTTTACGCCTAATGTTGTAAGAGAGCCTCCTAAGTAGCTTACGTCAAATGAAAGTTTTTTTGGAACAAAAGATTTCTCCTTCCAAACGACCCAACCTATTCCAGGATACACTAGGCCGTACTTATGACCTGAGGTGGAAATAGAAACAACATTTTTCAACCTGAAATCCCACTTTAAATGTTTGTTTGTGAAAGGTGCAAACATAGCTCCGGAAGCACCATCGACATGTATGGGTATCTTATGCTCGGCTGATTTATTATATTCCTCTACAGCGGCATCTAAGCGTTCGATATCGTCATAAGAGCCTGTATAAGTTACTCCTAAAATAGGTACTATGCCGATAGTATATTCGTCAATTGCATCAATTGCTGCAGAAACATCTAATGTCAAGGAGTCTTCGGTTAAAGGGACTTCTCGTAACTCTACATCCCAAAATGTAGAAAATTTCTCCCAACAAACTTGGTATGCTGATGAGATAATTAAATTTGGTGTTTTTTCAGTGCAACCTCCAAATGGCATTTTCTTTTTCTTTGCATATTCTTCCCAACGGACTTTCATGGCCATTCCTGCAAGCTGGCAGGCTTCGCTAGAACCTATAGTTGAGGTTCCTATGAAGTCAGCTCCTGGTGCATTCCACAGTTTGGCCAGGATATTAATACACCTTTCTTCAATTTCGGCAGTTTGTGGATATTCGGTTTTGTCAATTGAGTTTTTTGAAAGGCTGTTTGCGATTAGAGTCTTGGCTTCTGGATCCATGTAGGTTTGACAAAATGTAGCTAGGTTTTGTCTTGCAGAGCCTTCTGAAATTAAAAAGGTATCAATAAGATGTGCTGCATGAGCTGGTGGAACTACAAAGTCATTTAATTCTTCTTTAGGAAGAATATCACCTTCGGCCAATTCGTATAGCCAAGTTTGATTTGCAATTCTATCAATACGCTCTTTGCGATGTGTATGGAATGTTTTTTTAGACATACTTAACCTCCTTATAGATGTTATTAAATATTTTCGTAAAAAAAGTCTTTGTAGTGTTGTATAATAATAACATAAAAAATGCATAAATGTAAAGGATTGGAAATATACTTCCTGCAATAGAAGATTGTTTGGATTCTAACATTTTAGAATAAGTAGACTACCAGCGCCATAGCATTGTGAAAAATCGGCAGGATTTTGTCGACAAGGAAAAGAAAAAAATGAGTTGAAAAAATAAAAATCGGCTGAGAGTTTCCACAGAAAGAAATGACTTGAAATTTTAATGGAAACCAGGTTTATCCACAAAAAAAAATAAATTGTATACAATTTTATCCCAAAGAGGCTGTGGAAAACATTTTGAGTATTTGTGTTGAAATTTAAACGGCAAATAGGAGTATTAGCCAAGTGATGAGAAAATTATCCACAGAAATTTGTTGTGAATTTCTTGTAAAATATTTTTTTTGAAATTTAAAAAAGTCTTGACAAATCTTAAAATATATTTTTCAATATTTAGCATTCTTGAAAACATTGAAGTTTCAAGAAAAAGAAAGACAATATAATTTTG
>CAYJHC010000014.1:9567-14671 GCA_964370075.1 uncultured Oscillospiraceae bacterium
TTAGCATTCTTGAAAACATTGAAGTTTCAAGAAAAAGAAAGACAATATAATTTTGTTTAGGAAAAATCTTATGTATAACACAAGGAGAGGACTCTTGTTTTAGGGGTATTTTGTTGAAAAAGAGATTGGAAAAGTTAAATCTTAAGATTTTTAGAATTTGCTTGAAAAAATTGATGGGTGGAAAAATTGTATTTGAAAAGCTTAAAAGTAATTGCACATTTGGCTATTAAAACCTGTAAAGGGAGAGGAAAGAAGGAAAGGTATATCTGTAAATTTTGATATTGAATAAGTTATAAGTAAAATAAAATTTGAAGAAAAATGGAGGAAGAGATGGATAATAAAGAATTGGAGAAAATAATTAATGATGTGTACTGTGGATTAGAATTAAATAATTTTAAAACCTTAGGAAGAAGAGAAGCACCATTGTTTTTAAATCCACTAGTAGGAGTTGTTTCCGGGACAGATGACTATTATGCGTTTTTAAAGTCTCATATTGGAGAATTTTTTTGGTCTCCTTTGGAAGTCCTAAGATTAAAGTATAAAACTGAAAATATTAATGAAAAAAATATTAGAGTAATACCGATGGTATTTCCTCAAACTGAAAATACTAGAGTGAAGCAAAGAAAGGCAACTATATTTCCGTCAGATAACTGGCTTGTTTCTAGAGGGGAGTGGGAGCCTTTAATGAAAGAGTTTAGTGGAAAATTAGTTTCAAAGATGGAAAGAATGGGGTATAAGGCGGTGTCAATAGACCTTCAACCAGAATTCCAAAGAGAGACATCAGAGAACTTAGGAATAGCTTCTAGATGGTCACATAGACATTCGGTTTATGCTGCTGGTCTAGGAACATTTGGGCTTAGTGATGGAATTATAACTGAAAAAGGAATGGCTGTGCGACTTTCTACTATGGTAATCGAATTAAATAATGCAGAAGAACAGATAGTTCCTACATGTACTGTTGATACAAGACCAGGTCATTATGATTGGTGTTTATACTATAAGGATGGAAGCTGTGGTGCATGTATAAAGCGATGTCCATGTGATGCAATTACTAAAGATGGGCACAACAAAGACATTTGCTCAAACTATGAAGACTTATGTGAAGAAAATAATCTTGCACCAAAAGAAATTGAAAATATAGATAGAAGTAATTATATCTTCGGATGCGGAATATGCCAAGCAAAGATTCCCTGTGAATATAAAAGACCATAAGGATATAAAGAGGATTTGGAAATTACTAAATTAACCGTAGAACTACTATATCCATTTTGGGGAAATGGAGTAACGCTGCGTTTGAAAAGTAATTTTCAGAGCTACTTAGACATAATTTCTTCAGTGTCAAGGATGATGGTGACAGGGCCATCATTGTTGATACTTACTAGCATTTCTGCTCCAAATTCGCCTGTTTGTACAGGGATTTCTAAAGAAGATACTTTATTTATGAAATCCTCGTAGAGAGGAATGGCAATATCTGGTCTAGCAGCATTAGTAAAGGATGGACGTTTGCCTTTTTTACAATCTGCATAAAGTGTGAATTGAGATATGATGAGCATTTCTCCTCCTATATCCTTAAGAGATTTGTTCATCTTTCCTTCTTCATCTTCAAAAATTCGAAGCCCGGCAATTTTTTCTGACAGATAAGAAACTTCTTTCTCGCTATCTGATTTAGTGATGCCTATGAGAACAACTAGGCCGTGGTTAATTTCTTTTTTTTCATTTCCGTTGATTGTTACACTTGCTGATGTAACTCTTTGTAAAACTGCTTTCATAAATTTATTGTATGATATAATCATTGATAGATATATCGATACTCTCCTTTCTAATTTTGAGATTCTATTTTAATTGCTTAAGGCCACAGGCATTTTATAAAATCTGAAGTATTAACTATGATAATCATTATTAATGTAATGATGAGCTTTGCTAACCTTGATGTTATTAATTCCAATATTCTATTAATTTTGCACTAGATAAATATTGCAATAGTTGTGTCCTAGATTTTACAGTAAACTTATCGTATATGTGAGCTATGTGATTTTTCGTAGTGTTGATAGAAGTGAAATTTATATCAGAAATTTCTTGGTTTGTAAGACCTTCTTTTATCTGTCCTACAATGTCTATTTCTTTTTTTGTAAGGTGATAGTTATATACTAATAAATTGTAAATCTGTTGCTTGTTTTTTAGAGTGGCTTCTTCTGAAGAAGCAAGACGAATCTGTAGATGGGGTAATAATTGATTAAGAATATATAAATCTTTTGAAGAAAAGTCTTTCTTTGATTCGCTCTTATAAAGAGTGACAGCACCTACAAAGCGGCCAGAACTAATTATGCTCACTCCAGCAACAAGGCCTAAATCAAATTTGGATAAATATTCCTTATAAAAGTCTGTTTCTACCCTTAGTTTAGAATCGATTAAGTCGCTTTCCTTGTAGGCGATTGATTGATGATGGGAAAAAATCCAATTTACATAATCTAAACCCTGATAGCACTCTTCGTACAAGTGTATAAATTTCTCTTCTGTAGTATGAGGAAGGGAGCTTACCACAACTGGATCTATTAACATAGAGCGCCCCTTGTTAGGTGTAAGGCTTCCAAGACTAAAATCTGAGAAATCAAACTCAATTAGTTGAGATAATTTACCTAAAAACGTTTGTCGCATTGCCTTAAGATTTTGAATCCCATGCAGGGAGGCTGTTAAATCATTTAATTTTTCCCATTCACCTTTTTTTAACATTATTACTCTCCATTGCTTCAATTAATTTAAAAAGTATATTGAATCTTACTACATAAGTATTAAAAATTTAGGACGAAATACAAAATGTAACTAATCGAATATATGACTCTAAAAAAACAACTAATTTGCTTAGAAAAATCTGTTATTATATGGTAGTAAACTACCATATATATATAAATAAACAGTACTTTTGGGTGTTTAATATAGTCTACAATAATTATATTATAAGTGCAATAGTTTAGTTAATTTATTTGGACTTATAAAATTAAGTAGTAAATGGGAGGATGACAGTATGGGAGCTTATACAGCTTGGAGAGAAATTAAGACGGACAAAAGAGATGAAGCAGATGTTATGATTATGGGGATTGCCTTTGATGGTGCGGCAAGCGTAGGAAAAGGTGCGGCAAAGGCTCCTGATCAAATTAGAGAATGTTCAACAGTGCTTCCGCCAGTAAACTTAAAGGGAGAAATGTTCCCGGACTTAAGAGTATATGATGCAGGTGATGTAGAGTTTACATTAGATTGGGAAAAATACTATGGGGAAGCTGAAAGAATGGCAACTGATTTATTTAAGACAGGTAAAACGTGTATATTCCTAGGGGGAGATCATTCTGTACATATTCCATTACAAAAAGCTTTAGGAAAAGCCTTTGAAGGAAAGAAAATAGGAATAATACATTTTGACTCACATCCGGACCTTTGTGAAGATTATCAGGATAGCAAATGGTCTCATGCATGTCCACTAAAGAGAGCTACTGAAGAGACAATAACATATAGAGATTTAGCACAAGTAGGAATCAGATCTTACGAAGCTGAAGAAATTGAATTATTTAAGAATCACCCAGAGCTATTAGTGATTAAAGCGTATGACATATTTAAAGAAGGTTACCAAGCTGCTATAGATAAGTTAGTAAAGAATTTCGAAGGATATGATGTGATTTACATTACTTTAGATATTGACGTATTAGATCCTGCATTTGCTCCGGGAACAGGTACTCCTGAGGCTGGGGGATTGACTTCTAATGAATTGATGGAAATTGTTAATCAACTTTTCGAAAAACTGCCTCTAGTTGGAATGGATATTGTTGAAGTTTCACCACCACTTGACACAATTAATAACACAACTTCTTGGGCTGCAGTTAAACTTATGTATGAAGTATTTGCGCAGGTTGCAAAGAAATAAATGCGGAGTGAAGTTGTATGAGTATAAATGGGCAAAAACTTATTTTGATTAAATAGGTGAAAGTCTATTTTGCTTAAGTGAGAAAGGAGATTATAATGGGTGTTATTTCATTAATTCCACTAATAGTGTTGTTGGCGCTGGTAATTATTACCAAGAGAGTTATCCCGTCCATGATTATTGCGGTAGCGATTACGTTTATTATTAGCGATGGAAGTAACTTTGCTTTTGCCTTCATAGATGGTTGGTATGAGGCCCTAGCAGTAGGGGCATATCCGTGGCTTTTAATAGTTCTTCCTCTATTTGGAGCTTTTATCCAAGTTTTAATTAGGTCAGGCGGAACTCATGGCTTTAGGACTATGGCAGAAAGATATATTAAGTCAAAGAAAAGTAGCTTAGTGTTTACTTGGATTCTAGGTGTAATTCTTTGCATAGATGACTATATAAATGACCTTGCTATAGGACCTACAGTTAGGACGATTACAGATGAACAGAAAGTCCCTAGAGAGGGAATTGGATTTATAGTTATAGCAATGGGAGTTCCGGTAACTGCTTTAGTACCTATAAGTGCTATGTCTTCATATACTTATGGAATAATGGTGGACGAAGGAGTTTCGGCTGCAGGTTCAAACATGATTACAGAAATGTTAAAAGTTATACCTTTCCTATTTTATCCAATTGCCATAATTATAGTAGCCTTCCTATTTGCAGTAGGAGTGATTCCTAAAATGTTTGGTATGAAAAAGGCTTTTGCAAAAGCTGAAGCTGGTGAATTTGACCTTCATTCAGCTATTGGTGAAGAAGAAGAGCAAGAAGAAGGGCAGATTATTGACTTCTTAGTTCCGGTAATAGTACTTGTAGGTGTAATGATTTGGGTTGCAGAGTTGATTGTTGCGGTGCTGGCAGCCTTATTCGTTGCTTTCGTTATGTATATTCCAAGGAAAAAAATGACCATAGACAAGTTTTTTGAAGAATTTCTTGTTGGGTTAGCGTCAATGGTTGAGACCTTGGTAGTAATTGGATTAGCCTTTATTATGGTATATGGATTAACAAATATGGGCTTTGACATTTTTGTAATTGAAACGGTAACTCCGTACTTAACTGGCTCAATGATTCCTGCGTTAGTATTTGCGGTAGCCTTAATAATCGTTTACTTAGGGATAGATTACTGGGCAGTAATATTACTTCTTGGCC
>CAYJHC010000014.1:14771-26170 GCA_964370075.1 uncultured Oscillospiraceae bacterium
TTAATAATCGTTTACTTAGGGATAGATTACTGGGCAGTAATATTACTTCTTGGCCCGATTGCAGTTCCTCTTGCTGAGCAGTTTGGTGTGAGTCCTTACTTTGCAATGGCGGCAGTAGTGGCAGGATCAATTGGTGGAGCTACAATGTGTATGTATGGAGAACAAATGCTTATGTGTTCTCAGTCGGTTCAAAAAACATCAGTTCAATTGGGGATTGCAGTATTCCCATACACAGTAATTGCTGCAATTTTAGCGTTTATTGCATATCTTGTTGTAGGATTTGTAGTATATTAATTATGAGATAAAGTTTGAATTGATAATTATTTCTTTATAGATTAAAATAGGCCCTTGTTAGCATTGCAACAAGGGCCTATTTTTGAATTTCGAAAAAGAGCAACTAAAGGGAAATTTTCCTTACAAACTCTAAGAAAAACACACAACTATACAAAAGAGAGTGCACGGATTTAATTTTATAGATATAATTCTAAATTATTTTCTTTTAGAATCTTTAGGAGTTACACATATTCCCTTTGCTCTTGCTACTATGATTGGTTTTTCTAAAAAATCAGCAGCTGAAGGGCTGATATCAGGGCGAGCTGCTACTACTTTTCTAGCTTCAAAAGTCATTTTTCTAGAAGTGTTTCCCATTTCTGTAATCTCACCATAAACTTCGATGTAGTCTCCAGCATATGTTGGTGCAAGGAATTCTACTTCGTCATATTTTAGGAAAAGACCTTCATCTCCATCAGCTATGATTAATAGTTCTGTAGCTAAATCACCAAAAAGGTGAACCATGTGGGCGCCATCTACTAGGTTGCCACCATAGTGAGCATCCTTGTGAGACATTCTTAATCTTAAAGTTGAACTAATTTTATCCATTTTTTCCTCCTTGTATTATAAAAAATTACAAAAAATTTAAATTGCTAATGCAAATGTAACATGTTTTGAATAAAAAAGCAAATATAATTTTTTTTGAAAAAAATAATTATTTGAATTTTTATGATGGCGGGTAAAAGTTTAGGAGTGGCTATTGAAAACTTTTTGATAAAGAAGTAAAATGTAAATATGAACCGAAATGTGTTCGAAAAGATTAACTGAGTATAATTTGAGTTGAGAAAGGGTTTTCTTAAAGCAAAGAAAAATACAGTAATGAATCAAGGGAATAGATTCTATTGATGGAGGTTAAATTGGGAAATTATTATGATGAAATAAATAAGTTTGGAATTGAAAGGGCCTTGGAGCCGCAAAATGTTTTGCCTACAGCTGCGTGGAAGATAGATAATAGTAGAGAGCTTAAAGAAAATGAAGTTAAAATTAAGATTAGCAGAATCCATATTGAAGGGACAAGTTTTAAGCAAATTTGCATGGAAACTCATGATGATGATGAGTTGATTAGGCAAAAGATAATAGATATAGTAATACAAAGAGGGAAATTGCACAATCCGGTTACAGATACGGGCGGGGTTGTTTGTGGTACTGTTGAAGAACTAGGTTCGGCTTATGAGTTTAAAGAAGGAATACAAAAAGGAGAACAAGTAATTTGTAATGCTTCACTTGCATCAATTCCAATGCATATAACAAAAATAGGAAAAATAGATAGGGTGTTCAATCAAGTAGAGGCTGAAGGGTATGTAATTGCGCATAGTAGAGTGCCGATTATTAGAAAACCAGATAGCTTGCCTGTTAACCTTACTCTTTATATTTTTAATGAGTCGGGAACCATTTATCGAGTAAGTAAGTCTTTGGAGGGCAAGGAAAAGGTGTTGATAGTGGGGACGAACCTTCTTATGAATCTCATCTTTGGCTATACAATTCGAAAAATACTAGGTGATAGGGTACGAGTTGTAAATTTAATTGATAAAAAGAATAAGACTATAATGCGAGGGAATTCTGTAACAAAGTTGCTAGAAGAAACCTTTGATGTTATCAAATATGTGAATATATTAAAACCTGTGGAAACTATGGAAGAAATTAAGGGTGAAGAAAGGTTTGACTTAGTAATAAACTGTTCCGAAGTACCTGGTGCAGAATCTCTTTGTATTTTGGCTTCAGACTATAACGGGACAGTAATGTTTGCAAATCTAATTAATAATTACAATTCGGCTTTATATATTACTGAATCCTTAGGAAAGCAGGTACAGTTACTAACGGCGGAAGGATATTTGGAAGAATATGATAGTTTTGATATTGAAATTGTAGGGGAACTAGCATCGTACTTTAGAGAAAACGATGCTATAAGTAAGAAAAAAGAAGAAGTGGAAATAGAAGAAGATGTAACGAAGAATAAAAGGTTAGGTCGGCTTCCGGAAGAGTTTGTCTGTAGCAACCCTAAAATGGAAAGGGTTGTAGAAGAGGTGGTCAGGGTTTCTAAATATGACTGCAATGTGCTAATTACTGGTGACACAGGGGTTGGAAAAGAAAAGATAGCGAACCTTATTCAAAAAAGTAGTGATAGAAAAATGCAACCGTTTATAAAAGTTAACTGTGCTGCAATATATCCTAGTTTGATGGAATCAGAATTTTTTGGTTATGAGCCAGGGGCTTTTACTGGCGCTAGCACGATGGGGAAAAAAGGATATTTTGAGCTTGCTGATAATGGGATTTTATTTTTAGATGAGGTTGGAGAGATTCCGCTAGATATGCAAGCAAAACTGCTAAGGGTAATACAAGAAGGGGAATTTTATAAGGTCGGTGGGGTGAAATTAATTAAGACAAACCTTAGAATTATTTCTGCTGTAAACAAAGATTTGGAAAAGAGTATTGAAGAAGGTACTTTTAGGAGAGACCTCTATTATAGGCTTAATGTTGTGTCTGTAAAAATTCCACCCCTTAGTGAACGAAAGGAAGATATTGCTCCTTTAGTTAAAAGCTTTTTAAAAAAGTACGGTGAAAAATTTGGAGTGGAAAAGGGAATAAGTGAAGATGCCTTAAAATATTTAGTAAATCATAGTTGGAAAGGTAATATTAGAGAATTAGAAAATACAGTTCAAAGGTTAATTATTTCATCTAAGTCAGAGGAGGTTGAATTGGCAGATGTTCTTAGAGGGCTTCATGAAGACCTTTTTGAAGGGGGAGAATTTACTTCGGCCGAAGAAGAGGTCAACTTAGAAGAAATGATGAATAATTTTGAAAAGCAAATAATTAAAAGAGCTTATGAAACTCAAGGTAGTACTAGGAAGGCTGCTAAGTCGATAGGAATAAGCCAAACTCAATTTGTTAGGAAAAAGAATAAGTATGAAATATAAGGGAGTTTGAAGAGAAGAAGTAATAGTGATGTGGGGGGAATAAAAGAACTCTGGGAGAAAAATGAAAAGTCTGAAAAGTTATAAATAAAAAAATGAAAGAATAAACATGTCAACGTACATAATAATCCTTATAACGAACCAAAAATGGTTCGTTATTTTTATGAAAGAAAAGGAAATGGTTCGAAAATAAAAGAAGAAATCAAAAATATTTCTGTATGGAGAAATATTATTCTTCGAAAATTGTTGGAAAATCAATGAATAAATAGAAAGAAGAAAAAAATACATTCTGAACACAAAATTGGCACATTTGTTGCTTATAATATGAGTGACTTGGTAATTATTGTTATTGCTACTTTGATATGGTAATATTAATTATTGCTCAAGCAAAGATGAAATTAATAATATTTAAGTAATGTTAAATTAATAGGAGGATTAAGATTATGAAAAAAGGATGCCCATTTGGAACACACAGAGTTATTTCACCTAAGGGAGTTTTACCGCAACCTGCAGATGTAATTGACAACAACATGGAAATATTTGATAACGAAGTGTTGATAGATGTTCAAACATTAAACATAGACTCTGCTTCATTTACAGAAATCAAGAAAAGAGCAGGCGGAGATATTGAAGAAGTTAAAAAGACAATGCTAGGTATTGTAGAAAAAGCAGGAAAACATAAAAACCCTTGGACTGGTTCAGGTGGAATGCTAATTGGAACAGTGTTAGAAGTTGGGGAAAATTATGTTGGAGATTTAAAGGCAGGAGATAGAATAGCAACTTTAGTTTCTCTTTCTCTTACTCCACTAGTAATCGAAGAGATCTTAGAAGTTAGACCAGATATTGACCAAGTTGATATTAAAGGAAAAGCAATTTTATTCCAAAGCGGGATTTATGCTAAATTGCCAGAAGATATGGAAGATGGCCTTGCTCTAAGTGCGCTTGACGTTGCAGGGGCTCCTGCACAAGCTGCTAAATTAGTAAAGCCTGGCGATACAGTAGTAGTTATTGGCGGTGGCGGAAAGTCAGGATTACTTTGCCTATATGAAGCAAAGAAGAGAGCTGGAATCACAGGGAAGGTTATCTGTGCAGCAGGTTCTGAAAGTTCAAAAGTAAGAGCGGAAAAGCTTGACCTTGCTGATGAGTATTTTGTATTTGACTGTACAGATGCAGTTGGTTTCTACAACAAGATGATGGAAGTTACAGATGGCCAACTAGCTGATTTAGTTATTAACTGTGTAAATATAGAAAACACTGAAATGGCATCTATATTAGCTTGTAAAGACGACGGAACAGTATACTTCTTCTCTATGGCTACAAACTTCACTAAAGCAGCTTTAGGTGCCGAAGGTGTAGGTAAAGATGTAAACATGATTGTAGGAAATGGATATACAAAAGACCATGCGGAAATTACATTGCAAGTATTAAGAGAAAATAAAGCTCTAAGAGAATTATTCCAAGAAATGTATGCGTAATTAGAAATCAGTAAATAACTTAGTGAGAAGTCACTAAGTTATTTACTAAGTAATTATATAGAAGGAGCAAAAAAAATGACAATAAGGAATTGGAAAGACGTACCTTTGTGGAAGGATGTTACCGATGAGCAGTGGAACGATTGGCATTGGCAGGTAGAGAATAGATTAACAACTGTTGAGCAGATAGCAGAAGTTATTAATTTAAATGAAAAAGAAAAAGAAGATATTTCTAAAGTAATGGATGGGTTTAGAGTTGGAATTACTCCTTACTATGCATCGCTGATGGACCCAGACGACGAAAGATGTCCAGTAAGAATGCAAGCGGTTCCTATCCTAAGCGAGACTCATACTTCGGCTGAAGATATGGCGGATCCTCTTCATGAGGATGAAGATTCTCCAGCTCCTGGACTTACTCATAGATATCCAGATAGAGTGCTTTTCTTAATTACTGACCAATGTTCTATGTACTGTAGACATTGTACCCGTAGAAGAATAGCAGGAGAGCATGATGGAAGTAGAAGCAGGGAAGATATAGATGCATGTATTGCATATATCAAGAGAACTCCTCAAATTAGAGATGTTTTGCTAAGTGGTGGAGATTGTCTGTGTGTAGAAGATGCGACTTTAGAGTATATCTTTTCAGAATTAAGAAAAATCCCACATGTGGAAATAGTAAGACTTGGCTCTAGAACACCAGTTGTAATGCCGATGAGAATTACAGATGAACTTTGTGAGATGATCAAAAAGTATCATCCGGTTTGGCTAAATACCCACTTCAATCATCCGAAAGAGATGACTAAAGAAGCAGGAGAAGCACTAGCTAAATTAGCCAACGCTGGAATTCCTTTGGGCAACCAGACAGTACTGTTAAAAGGTGTTAATGATTGTCCGCATATTATGAGAGAACTAGTTCATATTCTTGTAAAGAATAGAGTTAGACCTTACTATATTTACCAATGTGACCTATCCCTAGGAATTGGACATTTTAGAACTCCAGTTGCTACAGGTATTCAACTTATTGAAAGTTTAAGAGGACATACTTCTGGATATGCAGTACCTACATTTGTAGTAGATGCACCAGGAGGAGGAGGAAAGACTCCGGTAATGCCTCAGTATATAATATCTCAGGCTCCAGGGAAAATAGTCCTAAGGAACTATGAAGGTGTAATTACAACTTATACAGAACCAGTGAACATTGAAGAGGTTCCGTGTAATTGTGATTATTGTACTGGGAAAAAGGAATATAAGTATGAAGGTGTCGCTGCATTAGAGCAAGGATTAAAATTATCCCTAGAACCATCAGACCTATCAAGACATAAGAGAAAATAAAAGATTTTAGTTTAATTCACCTGCCTCGAAAGGGGCAGGTATTCCCATAATTTGAGGTGTTGCGATTTGAAAAAGGAGGCAAAATGAGTCTGTTAAAAGAGATTGCTTTGGAAAATAAAATAATATCTATTGTGGGAATGGCAAAAAACTCTGGCAAAACAGCAACTCTTAACTTTCTTGTGGAAGAGGCTATGGATGAGGGAATGCTTATTGGAGTTACTTCTACAGGAAGAGATGGAGAGGATACGGATTTAGTAACAGGGACAGATAAGCCTAGAGTATACCTAGAAGAAGGGACTTTAGTAGCAGTGCCCAAGGGACTTTATGAATTGGCAGATGCTGATTTAGAAATTGTGAAGTTGACAGACTATCATAGCACAATTGGAGAGATTATGATTTGTAAAGTTGTTGATGCTGGGTATGTTCAAATTGCAGGACCAGTATCTACAGAAGAACAAAAATTATTGTGCAAAGATTTTTTGGGGATGGGAGTGGAAGTAGTCTTAATTGATGGGGCTATAGATAGAAGGCACATTGCCAATCCAGAAGCATCAGATGCAGTTATACTAGCTACAGGAGCAGTTCTTTCTAGAGATTTGAAGAAAGTTGTAAAAGAAACAGCCCATATAATCTCCCTATATAGTTGCCCTAGATTAGAAGATGAAGAAATCAAAAAAAATATAGAAAAATTAAAAAATGCGGACAAAATACTAACCATAAATGAAGAGAATCAAGTCAGACCTTTAGAATTAAAGACTGGGCTAGGCTCTTCAAACTACTTAGATAAGGAAATAACAGAAGATGTTAGATATGTGTATATTCCAGGAGCATTTACAGCAAGTGTTATTGGAGACATAAAAATACAGAAGCTGAAAAATATAAAATTTATACTAAAGGATCCTACGAAAATTTTTATCGATAATGCTACATGGAAGCAGTATTTAAAAAAAGGGTTGCAGGTTCAGGTTTTGGAGAATATTAAAGTTGTAGCAGTAACAGTAAACCCATACTCGCCTAATGGATATTTCTTTGAACAAAAAAAACTGAAAGAAGAAATGGAAGCAGTTCTTCCAAACATTCCTGTACTGGATGTTAGGGCGTAGAAAGGGGTGGGATTATGGCGAGAAGATTTTCAAATGTGAGAAGTAGAAGTCAAGTAGATTTTGAATATATTGTTAATTGTATTGAGCTTATTACTCCTTTTGGAAAAGAGGCTCTGCGGAATATGAAACCTTTTTTCCCGGGGCAAGAGGAAAGTTTGAAACGAGAATTTCAATTAATTGAAGAAATGATACAGTTTGGAAAAACTGAAAAGAAAAAGTTGGTAGACTTAAAACTAACACTAATGCCCATAAAAGATATTAGATTTTCTGTTGAAAGAACGGAAAAAGATACTATTTCTACAATAGAGCTTTTTGAAATAAAGAGTGCTTTGCTAATATTCGAAAAGCTAAAAGAAATATTTAAAGGCACAAATATCCCTAAGGAATTTGAAATAATTGATACGACAGATGTGTTAAATAAGCTTGATCCAAGAGGGGATAGGCTAAATACTTTTTACATTTATGAGGAGTTTTCTGATAAATTGAAGCAACTTCGAGAAGAAAAAAAGTCTAAAGAAATTGGCATTAGAAACGATAAAAAGAAGATTAGAGAAAAACTTAGAAAAGAACTAGGCATAAATTTAACGCCTAAGTTTGACTATATAGTATCAAAAGGCGATGCGGAAGAGTTTGAAAAACTAAACAATGTCAAGGACCTCGAACAGGTTGCACAAGATCTTGTTTCCATAACCTTTGGGGTTATAGAAACAGAAGAACAGAAATACATAAAAAAGGAAATAGAAAAACTTGAAATAGACATAGAAATTGAGGAAAATGCAGTTCGGGAAAGTCTTTCTTTGGAAATTTGGAAAAGAAACAAGATCATATTAGAAAATATGCAGCGGATAGGAAGGCTAGATTTCACCATAGGAAGAGGAGAATTTGCAGTAAATAACAATTGCATAAAGCCTGAAATTGTAAAGGAACATATTGTTGAAATTGAAGAGGGCAGACATACTAAGGTTGAGCACATTCTAAGGAAAAAAGAAAAAGAGTATATACCAGTTTCCATAAGTTTAAAAGAAGGAGTTGCCTGTATAACAGGAGCCAATATGGGAGGCAAAACTATTAGTCTTAAACTGGTAGGGATGATGGTGTTTTTGACTCAATATGGATTCTTTGTGCCAGCAAAGAGTTTGCGGATAGGCTTGTCAAGTTTTATGCAAATTTTGATTGGAGATAGTCAATCTGTTGAGCGAGGATTATCTTCCTTTGGAAGTGAAATGGAAGAATTAAAAGAAATATTAGACAATAGCAAGGAACGTTCTTTGATTTTGATAGATGAAATTGCAAGCGGAACAAATCCTGTAGAAGGAAGAGCTTTGACGAAAGGATTAATCGACTATTTAAAACTTAGAGATACGATAACTCTAATAACGACCCACTTTGAGGTAGGTGAAGAAAAGGAAATTAAAAAGCTACAGGTTGTAGGCTTAGCAAATACAGATATAAAACTTCTTGAAAGAGAAATAAAATATGCTAACCGAAGTCAAAGGATTGATATTGTTGGGAAATATATGGACTATAGGCTGGTGGAAGTGAAGGAAGAAGCAGGTGTCCCGCGAGATGCGCTGAATATAGCAAGAATACTAGGTATTGATAAACAAATACTAGAACGTGCAAAAAAATATCTATAAGTTATTTTAAAAAATGGAAGCCAAGGCTGATGAGAGATAGGCGTGGATAAGAAAAAATAGTAAATAAAAAATAGTAGATAAAATGAAAAGGTAGTAAAGAAAAGGAGAGAAGCATGAATAGCAAACTTAATTTAGACCCAAAGGTGATTGACAGTGCAAGATCTTGTGCTGGCAGAATCTCAAAAAGTATGCAAGAGTTTATTGAACTGCATACGACAGTGAGTACAGAAAGAACAATTTTAAGACTTTTAGGAATAGACGGAGTAGATGATGTTGAAACTCCACTTCCAAATGTAGTTGTAGATCAGATTAAAGAAGCAGGTGGACTATCAAGAGGAGTGGCATATTGGATTGGGAATGCAATGATTCAAACAGGGCTAAAGCCTCAGGAAATTGCAGAAAAAGTAGCTAGTGGAGAAATGAAAATAACTGAGTTGCCAACAGCTAATGCTGATGAAATTCAAAAAGCTATACAGCCAATTGCTTTAGAAATGTTAGACACTATTAAAACTCAAACTGCAAAGAGAGAAGATTTTATTAAAAATGTTGGGGAAGGTAAAAAGCCTTACTTATACGTTATTGTAGCGACAGGAAATATATATGAGGATGTTCTTCAAGCAAAATCTGCAGCAAGACAGGGTGCAGATATAATTGCGGTAATCAGAACTACTGCTCAAAGCTTGCTTGACTATGTGCCTTATGGAGCTACTACTGAAGGCTTTGGTGGAACATATGCAACACAAGAAAACTTTAAAATAATGAGAGCCGCCCTTGATGAGGTTGGCGAAGAAGTAGGAAAATACATTAGACTTTGCAACTACTCTTCAGGTATGTGCATGCCAGAAATTGCAGCTATGGGAGCTATAGAAAGATTGGATGTTATGCTTAATGATGCTCTTTATGGAATCTTATTTAGAGACATTAATATGCAAAGAACCTTAGTTGATCAATATTTTTCAAGAGTAATTATTGGATATTGTGGAAGCATATTCAATACAGGAGAGGACAACTACTTAACTACTGCAGATGCAATTGAAGAGGCTCATACAGTTCTGGCTTCTCAATTTATCAATGAGCAATTTGCAGTACTTGCTAACATTAAAGAAGAGCAGATGGGGCTAGGACATGCATTTGAGATAAACCCTGATACTGAAGATGGATTCTTAATTGAATTGGCACAGGCTCAAATGGCCAAGGAAATCTTCCCTAAGGCTTCATTAAAGTATATGCCACCAACTAAGTTTATGACAGGAAATATATTTAAAGGACATGTGCAAGATGCCCTGTTTAATATGATAGCTGTTACTACAGGCCAATCACTGCAGCTGCTTGGTATGATGACAGAAGCTATTCACACACCTCACATTCATGATAGATACTTAGCTTTAGAGAATGCAGAGTATGTTTTTAATAATGCAAGACACTTAGGCGATGAAATTGAATTTAAGAAAGACGGAATGATTCAAAAGAGAGCGCAAAAGGTTCTAAAAGAAGCTGATGAATTATTACATCAAATAGAAAAAGACGGATTATTCTACACTTTGGAAAATGGAAAATTCGCAGGAATTAAAAGACCTAAAGACGGAGGAAAAGGTTTAGATGGAGTTGCTGTGAAAGATGATGGATACTTTAATCCGTTCATTCCATTAATGTTGGGAGGTACAAAATAATGACAGGAAAAGATACTGCAATCGCAATGGTAGACCTAAAAAAGGTTAAACCTTATGGAGATACATTAAACGACGGACAAATGCAACTCTCATTTACACTTCCTGTACCATATGGAGAGGAAGGCAGTGAGGCTGCTAAAATTCTTGCTAAACAAATGGGATTAGATGAACCAAGTGTTACTTTCTCAAAAGACTTAAAAGACGGATTTACATTCTTCGTTGTTTATGGAAAGTGCAAGCACACAGTTGACTATACAACAATTAAAGTTACTAAAGTAGAAGTAGATATTATGGATAGAGCAGAATGTGGAAAATTTATAAAGGACAATATTAAGAGAGATGTGGTAATTGTAGGTGCGTCTACAGGGACAGATGCTCATACTGTTGGTATTGACGCTATTATGAATATGAAAGGTTTCCATGGACATTATGGTCTTGAAAGATATGATGGAATTGAAGCTATTAATTTAGGTAGTCAAGTTCCTAATGAAGTATTGATTGCTAAAGCAAAAGAAGTTAATGCAGATGCAATAATTATTTCTCAAACTGTAACTCAAAAAGATATTCATGTACAAAACCTAACTAATATGGTAGAGCTGCTAGAAGCTGAAGGTCTTAGAGATAAGGTGGTGCTATGCTGTGGAGGCCCTAGAATTTCCCATGAATTAGCACAGGAACTGGGCTATGATGCAGGATTTGGACCTCATACATATGCAGAACATGTTGCCTCTTTTGTACTAACCGAGATGGTTAAAAAAGGAATGAATAAATAACTTTTTAATTTATCAAACTTAAAAATAGCCGTAGAAAAGGAAACAGAAAGGAGCAGATTGATATATTTAAGGATATATTGATTAAGAAAAAATGAAGAATAAAATAATGACAGCTCAAGAAGCAGTGGCACCAATAAAAGATGGAGCAACAATTATGGTTGGAGGATTTA
>CAYJHC010000015.1:0-25992 GCA_964370075.1 uncultured Oscillospiraceae bacterium
AAACTTCCTGTTACAAATCCTAATCCTAATAGAACTAAGAACGCAATTGCTGGAAGTAAAGAAGCACTCATAAATGGTTCAGCTACGCTAATAACATATGGAGCTAAGCCTAAAGCCGTATTTGCTTGTTGCAGTACAAAAGCAGATATTACAATTCCAGTAACTACGAACATGTCCATGAATCCTTTTGGAATAGTCTCTAAAGCTTCTGAGAAAGTCATTACCTTTTGTGGTAAATAAAGGATAATAGCAACTACAATAGCTCCGATTAATCCGTATAGTAAGTCTTGAGTCCATAAAGTAATTCCAATTACAACAATCATAGGAACTAGGAAGTTTATTAGCTTTCCTTCTTTTCCTTCTTCAGCAGCTTGTGGTTCTTCTTCAACATATTCTGGAATAACTCTTCCAGATTCTGCTCTTTCTTCTGCTTTCTTCATAGGTCCAAACTTAGGAATAATTCCAAGTCCGTATAAAAGAACCATAATAGCAGATACATAAGCAAAGAACATGAATGGTATTGACTTAACAATCATTCCTAGTCCAGTTCCAACTTCCAGTCCTAAAGAACTTTCAATAGATCCTTGCATGAATATTCCCCATAAAGATATAGGCACTAATACACATGTAGCACAGGCTACCGAGTTAATTGTAAATGTAAAGAACTCTCTTGACTGTTTATTATTGTCTGAAATCTGTCTGTTTGTTACACCTGCTGCTAAGATACTAAAGTAATTATCTAAGAATGTTGCCATTCCAATTATCCAAGTCAGCAAAACAGTCTTCTTCTTGTTATTAGCAAACTTCATTCCTACTTTAGTAAAGCCACCAATAGCATTAGACTCCTCTAAAAGCTTTGTGAACATACCAAATAATCCAAATACGATAATGAAATACGCTGAATTTCCAAGTTCCGTGTAAAGCCCTCCAAGGTAAGCATCTAAGAAACCCCAGCCTTCTAAAATGAAGAAACCCACTAACGTACCTAAGATAAGTGGTTCCATCGCCCTTCTTGTAATTATAGCCGTTACAATTACAACAGTTACAGGTAATAAACTAATAATTCCATAACTTTCCATTTTTCTCCTCCGTTCCTCTCAAAACAAATGTGATTTTTTATTAAGTTAAAATTCGGTTAGTTTTGCTCCCCATTTGGAAATGGAAGTAACATTCATATAAGTTTTATTATTCCCAATACGAATTTTAAAATAATACAAATCAAAATAATAAATATATAATAGTTCTCTTAACCTTACTTCTCAAGCTAGAAGTTGCTTTATCAAGTATATTAAACTGAGAACATATTATTAATATAAGGCAGTTTGCTTTTATAAATCTTAACTGCAAACTTTAGCAATCAGGTTATTATCCTGACTTTATGCAATAATTATCAGTGTTTCGTGGTTTCGAATATTATTTATTCTCCTTTGACTCCCCACTCTAAACACTTTATAATCTAATAAATTAATATTTCCTAATTCTCACTGCAGGTTTTCGCAGTAAGTCAATCCTCAAAATATTCCATGCCTCTAGCATAGTTTCTTGAATCTCTAAAATATCGCTTCCTAAAATCCTAACTATGCCAAGGCCTTCATTCACAATTGTTACCCCACCCATTAAGGTTTCTTTTGTTTTTAGCATTGTATTTATTTTTTCTAATGTTTCTTCTTTTAAATTTTCATTGTAGAAATAAACACTTGCATTAATTGTATTTCCTTCTAGGACTCCAGTACTATGTACATCTCTTTTTTCCGGCTCAAGCTTACCATATTCGTACACCTTTAAATCTCCATCGACATATATTTTAGTCTTTGTTGAATATATGTCGTAAAGAAAATTTTCTCCTCTCGCCTTTCGGCCTGAAGTTACCATATCAAAGGAAATCAAGGTAGCTTTTTTATCTAAATAAAAAGTAGTTTCCTGATAGGTTTTAGACATTGCAAACGGTACATTATGTTCTGGAAGATATTCCATTTCCCCGCCTTCTTTTACTGTAATATTATTAATAAGTGTTGCATGCCCACTGTCCATTTTATAAAACTTATTATTAGATGGAGTTGTTACTAAAGCTTTCGCATCTTCTTCTACTAATAAATCTGTTAACAAAGTGTCGTTTTGTAATATCCCACCACTTGGATTTAGTAGATAAAGAAACGCGCATCCATCATCGTCTTGATAAAATGCAGGTAATACTTGTAAAGGAAGTTTGAAGTACTGTTTAGCTACATATGTTTTTCCGCTGCTTTTTTTTCTAAATACTATATCTAGAATTCCTTTAGCACCCTTCATTATGCCTCCTCCTTGTTTTTAATTCTTAACTTTCAAGATATTATGCCTCTCCTTGATTTTAATTCGTCGCTTAGTAAGAGGCATGCCTCCTTAACCTTCAAAAAGCATATCTTCCTTAACCCATTTGATTATTGTATCTAGCCCAACTTCTTCAAATAGATTTGTAAATACATAAGGCTTCTCTCCTCTTTGTGCTTTTGTATCTCTATCCATTACATCTAGATTTGATCTTACATAAGGGGCAATGTC
The DNA here is from genome assembly GCA_964370075.1 of uncultured Oscillospiraceae bacterium. Lineage (GTDB taxonomy): Bacteria > Bacillota > Clostridia > Peptostreptococcales > Anaerovoracaceae > CAYJHC01. The sequence goes on from CAYJHC010000015.1 coordinate 2,539, forward strand.
AATTTTGTTTATTACGAACAAGTCTGACTTGGTTATTCCTGGCCCACCTTTTCTTGGAATTTTTTCACCTTCGCCTACATCTATAACAAAGATCAATCCATCTACTAACTCTGGACTAAAAGTTGCAGCCAAGTTATCTCCTCCACTTTCAACAAATATAATATCTAAATTAGGGAATTTCTCATTTAGCCCATCAATTGCATCTAAGTTCATTGAAATGTCTTCTCTAACTGCTGTATGTGGGCATCCGCCAGTTTCTACACCAACGATTCTCTCTGCTGGAAGAGCTTCAGCTCTAGTTAATATTAGAGCATCTTCTTTAGTATAAATATCATTAGTAACTACTGCTATTTCATATTCACTAGAAAGCTTTTTACATAGCCTTTCTATTAATGCTGTTTTTCCTGAACCTACAGGACCACCCACTCCAATTTTAATTGGTTTTCTCATAATAATCTCCTCTTTGCATACAATGCTAATGTTTTGTAAATTTAATTTTCTTCTATGACATATATAACCTAGTTGGCAAAACTTCGTGTTGCATGCTAGCAATATCTAGAGCTGGACAGAAATTGCTTATTTCATCAATTTTAGTAGCCTTTGTCGTTTCTATAATGTCTTTTGTGTAACTATTCATTTCATGAAGTAGTTTTTGCGCTTCTACATTTCCTAGCGGAATAAGTTTAATCCCACTTTGAATTAAACCATTTAGTGTTGCAAATATATAGCTTTCTAAAGAAAGATCTTTGTCTACACCTAATCTGCCACAAACTATTCCTAATGCAATCGGTCCGCTTAAGCCTTTTTTGCCATACTTATCATAAAATGCAACTAACTTTTCATCTTCAATCATCTGAGAAGCTACTCTAAGTAATGACTTCCCAGTTCTATTACTGGCTTCCTTATTCTCTTTAGTAAGTTTCATTGCGTCAAGTAATTCATGTAGTTCTATGAGTTTATCTTCTTCCCATGTACCAGCCAAATCATAGGCTTCCATAAAAGCTGGTCCTTCAAATGTACCAATAGTGATCATTAAGTAACTTTCTAAAAAACTTCTAAAGCTTTCTATATTATGAACCTTTTCCCTTGCTACATAAGTCTCTAGGCCATATGATTGACTAAATCCTCCTGTGGGAAAAGTTCCTCCACAAAGTTGAAGAATAGTTGAGATGTTATTACTCATGGCTATGACCTCCACTGCTATGATTGTGAGTGTGTCCACTATGACTATGTGAATGACTTCCATGGCTATGGATGTGTTCTCCATGACTATGTGAATGACCACCACCGTGACCATGCTCTTTTATACTTACATTGGCTTTAACCCCATCTAATTTACCTGTTATTCTTTCAATTTCAACACCTAAATTATTTAGCAAAGACTCCATAACATAGTCATATGGAATTCGAATGCAGTTATCATAGATATATGCACTTTGATGCATATTTCCAATATTGAAAGCTGCTCTTCCCCATTCCATGTTATCCTTAGGGCGAATTTCGATTATATCTTCTTCCGCCATATCAATCACTACCATTTCATTAGCATCTTCAAAAATAATATCTCCAGAACTTAGAACTTCTCCCTTTGGCAGGGAAAGTCCGAAGACCTTCCCTCCAACAGTTTTAAGTTTTTGATGTGGTTTGGCCATATCAAAGTGATCTAGAACAACCTTGTCTACAGACTTTTCAGTTTTTATGTTATTGCCTAAGTTTCCAAGTATTTTTTCTATTATCATTAAGTTCTCCTAATTATCTAAAGTAATATTTTTGTCCTAATGGTACATAGTCTACAGGGTCACAAGTAATGTGTTCTCCATCTACAAATACCTTATAAGTTTCTGGGTCAACTTTTATCTCAGGGCAAAAATTATTTCTAATCATATCTTTCTTTCCTAAGCTTCTAGTGTTACTTATAGGAAGAAGCTTTTCTTTTGAATATGGAACCTTATCTCCAAGGCCATTTTCAATAGCAGCCTTAGTTACAAACACCTTATTCAATGTATTAACATTTCTTCCATAAGTTGCATACATTCTTCTATAAAGCATAGGCTGAGCCCATTCAATTGAAGCATTTAAATCTCCACCAGGAAGATAATTTATTGCTCCACTTTTGAATACCATTGCTGGCTTTGCACCAAAGAATGCAGCATCCCAAACTACTAGGTCAGCAATTTTACCTGGTTCTATTGAACCAATATAGTCAGAAATTCCAAATGTAATTGCTGGGTTAATAGTATATTTTGCTAAGTATCTTAAAATTCTTTGATTATCGTTTCCTGAACCTTCGTCTTCTTTTATTGGTCCTCTTTGCATCTTCATTTTAGATGCTACCTGCCATGCTCTTACAACTGTTTCTCCAACTCTTCCCATACCTTGAGAGTCAGAACCCATCATTGAGATAGCTCCTAGGTCATGTAAAATATCTTCTGCCGCAATTGTTTCCTCTCTAATTCTAGAATCAGCAAATGCTACGTCCTCTGGAATCTTAGGGTTTAAGCTATGGGCAGCCATAATCATATCTAAGTGCTCTGCAACTGTATTAATTGTAAATGGATTGGTTGGGTTTGTTGAAGAGGTTAAAATATTTGGCTCTCCACATACTTTAATTACGTCAGGAGCGTGTCCACCACCTGCACCCTCTGTATGATAGGCATGCATTGTTCTACCGCCAATAGCCTTAATAGTATCTTCTACGAAGCCTCCTTCGTTTAGTGTATCTGAGTGTATTTGAACTTGGAAGTCAAACTCATCTGCAACGTCTAGGCAACATCGAATTACTTCTGCAGTCGCAGCATAGTCTTCATGGATTTTCATTCCTATAGCACCATTTAACGCCTGCTCTCTAATAGTTTCAGGAAGAGAAGAGTTTCCTCTACCTAAGAAGCCTACATTAATTGGAATGTCTTCGTGGGCTTCTATCATTTGGTGTAAATGCCAAGGGCCTGGAGTTTCAATGCTTAATGTTTTTGTTCCAGTTCCACCTCCAAGCATTGTAGTAACACCATTTCCAAGCGCTTCCCATACTTGATCTGGAGATTCAAAGTGAATATGAACATCAATTCCTCCAGCTGAAACTATTTGTCCCTCCAAAGAAACTACCTCAGTTCCAGCACCAACAATTAATCCAGGAGTAATATCCATAGTGTCTGGGTTTCCTGATCTTCCAATTCCTACAATTTTCCCTTCTTTAATTCCGATATCGCCTTTAACAACACCGATTACAGGGTCAATAATTACAGCATTTGTAATACATACATCAAGTACACCATCGCCTTCATTGGTTAGGCCTGCTACCTGAGCCATTCCATCTCTAACTGGTTTTCCTCCACCTGAAACTGTTTCATCTCCGTAATGAGCTTCACAATAGTCTTTTTCTATTTCAAGTAATAGTCCAGTATCTGCAAGGTGTATTTTATCTCCTACAGTAGGCCCATAAATATTGGCATACTCATTTCTTGTTAACTTCATTGCCATTATCTTTCCCTCCCAACATAGTTCTTTTCTAGTTCTGCCATCTTTTCTAAAGCTTTCTTTCTAACTTCCGGATCTTCAAAAGATCCCATAGTTACTCCTAAAAAGCCGAATACCTTCTTTGAACCAACAAACTCCACAAGGTTTACTTTTCTTTCTTCACCTGGTTCAAATCTTGCAGCAGTTCCTGATGGGATATCTAGTCTTTTGCCTAATGTCTTTTCTCTATCAAACTTAAGCGCTAGGTTTGATTCGAAAAAATGAAAGTGGGATCCAACTTGTATGGATCTATCTCCTGTGTTTGTAACTACTATTTCTGTAACCTCTCGCCCTTCATTTATAACTATTGGGTCTTTTGCAAAGATTACCTCTCCTACACTATATTTCATTTCACCCTCCTAATAATTCATAGAAACTAATTGATCCATTGGCATAGCCTCGCTTCTTTTTTCTAGTCTAATTGGATCTTGTATTGATAAAAGCTTTGTTCCGTCTGGGAATAAAACTTCAAGTTGAATTCCAGGTAATAGAGCTGGTGTATCTTCCATAACATCTTCTTCTGTAATTATTCTAGAGCCAATTTCTATAAGTTCAACTAAAGTATGCTTACCTTCTCTAGCTAACTCTAACATTTCATCACAGATTATGGCAGTAGCTTCAACATAATTAAGTTTAACGCCTCTTTTCCATCTTCTTCTTGAAATTTCAGCAACATTGAAAATCAGAAGACGTTCTTGTTCTTTCATCGTAAGGTTCATTATCATTCCTCCTCTTAAAGCAATAAGTTATCTACTTTCGTACATCGAATTATATAAAGCAATTTTTGTGCCAATTTTTATAGGGATATTGGTTAATAATGCAGCCTTTTATGTCGTCATCTCTTTCTGCATGTAAGTGTACACTTACACAATTTTTAATTCAAACTCAATTTTCTTAAAACATCAATCTCTAGTAGTATTTTTCGTCTTAACTCAATGTAAGTTTTCACTTACATTGTTCGTGCACACTTACATTCCAAGAGCTTTTTTCAAAAAAAATTACAATAGTTAAATTTTCTACAATTTATCGTTCTCAATTTTGATTGTTTTAGCGATTATAAGTCTTTCTCAACTACTACAAATACATCCTTATCAACAATTGATATTATGCAGAAAAAAATAGCGCAACAGGCATCTCTGTTGCACTATAATTATCGTATTCTCTTTTATTTATATGCTATAACAAAGCTAAATTCTTAGAATCTTAGTTTTGTTATCCCTAAAAAAGCTATTTAGCTGCTAGTCAATTTTGCTAAAAATTATTTCCATTCCTTCTACATAGTCAGTATGGTCTTTAACTAAGTTTCCATCTGTATATACTAATTCCTCAGTTTGAGAAGGAAAAGTCTCATCAGCGCACACTATAGTTTCTCCTTCAAGAACCCAAGTGAATCCCCTATCTGTAGTAACACCATTTTCTCCTGTCCATTCAGACCCTGTTCCATCTTCGTTAAATACATAATATCCAACCCAGTCTGGATCTTCTTCCTCTACATTAAATCCATCACTTTCGCCATCATACAGATTATCCGACTCTTGCCAAGTGCCAATTATATCGGCTTCAGTTACCTCTGGTGCAGGTGGCTCAGATTCCCCGCAGCCTGCAAACATAAACATAGTCATCATTAATGTTGCAATTATAGTCAATAATTTTTTCATAAAACTTCCTCCCTAAAATTCCATATAATTCAAATAAGGTTAATTGCTTTTGCAATTTACAACTATAATTCAATTATAGAGATTAATTTTAGAATTACCCCATACATTTGTATAGGTTATGAAAAAAATTCAAATTGTTCTCAAAAAATCCAAATATCATTTAAACGTTAAATTTATAAAGAAACTTAATTTTTGATTTCATCATCCTCAATCATTCCTTCTTCAGCTATAATAAACTTCTTGGACGAAACATCTATTGCAAGTTTTAATAAATTAGAGTAACCTGTCTTGTCTTTTAAATTACTTATATGATAGTTCAACGTGCTTCTAGTTATCCCTAATTTCTTACAGGTTTCCATATGAGAATACCCATTTACTTTTAGCTTCAATACATTTAATTCTTGCTTAGTAAATTCAGAGGTGTTTGCAAGTCCAATATTAACAATTGGAATCTTATCCGGATATACTGCTTCCCCCTCCATTACACGGTTCATTACCTCAATAAGTTTAATTGATCCATAATCCTTGTACCAAAACCCTTCACAGCCTATTTCTCTAGCCTTGTCAATATGCTCTTCCTGAATAGCAAATGTAACCAATATTATCTTAATACATTTTTTCGACTTCTTTAGTAGCTGTGCGACTTGAAGTCCCAAGTCTTTTCCACCATAATATATATCCATAAGTACTAAATCTACCGAAATTTCTTTACAAAAGCTATTTGCCATTTCAGCATCTTCTAAAGTTCCTACAAGATTATAATTTGTGCTTTCTTTTACAAAGAAGTTCATCAATTCTCTTGAGCTTCTTTGATCGTCTATAATTAGAACATTATACATTTCATTTCTCCTATTATCCATTTGGAAATCTTAACTTCAAAGTTACTGAATCTAAACAAGTAATATCCATCGTCCCACCACTATTTTCAACCTTACGCCTTAGGTTTCTTAAACCTCCTCCTTCAACTATATTTTTCAAGTTGTTTTTTGTTTCATTACTAATCAACACTACTATATCATCAGATTCACATTCACTAGTAACTAATAACTTATTAGCTTTTGCATGATAAACAGCATTTTTTAGAGATTCATAAATCCCATTTACTACTACTTCATATTGTTCAGTATTTTCTGGCAATTCTCCTATGATTTCGACTTGACATTTTAACATTTCACCTAGCTTAATTACCCTTTCTAAGCCAAATTCTTTGCTAGTCACAAAAGATGCCTTATCCTTCATCTTGTCACTTAAATTGCCCCATTTTTCGATTATTTCATCTATAACATTTTGACTAGCCCCATTCTCATAAGCTCTAGCAGTAAGAACTATCAATTCTCCAAATTCATCATGTATCATCATTTTGATTCGCAGGTTTTCTTCTCCTGAAATAAGTTTATCTATGTTGCTCAGGTATCCTTCTAATCTTTTATGCTCAATTTTAAGTTTTTCATTTGCACTCTTAATCTCTTCAGTTAACCTATATGTTTCAGTTATATCATCTGCTTTAATTACTAAATAATCTTCTTTTTCAATTTGAATCTTAGTTTTAGTGAACCTCCAAATTGCTTTATTTTCCCCTTTGAATATTGGTTCCTGCCCTGAAACCAAACACATTCCACTATTCTGTAATTTTTTTAAATCACTTTCAAATTCTATGCCATTTTGAAGAGCTTTACCCGTTAAATCAATGCTAATCATATGCATCATGTGGTTTGACAGAGAAATGTTTCCTTTTATATCATAATAAATTAGTCCCGAATTTGAGGTTTCAACTATTTCTTTTATGGAATAATTCGAAAAAGTTCTTTTTCTTCTATTATATAACAAATACATATTTAACGAAGAAAAAACTATTACTGCGATTACTAATAAATAATGGCAGTAAACCGGAATTTCACCAACAATGCCACTCATGGATGATAGTTCTCTTCCCTCGTCCGAAAACTTAACCACATACATTTCTAAAAAACAGCTAAGATTCAATGCTATGACTGCAAATAGTATTGCAGATATTACAAGTTCTTTACCTCTTTTTTTTAAAAACAAACTATATATAGTAGAACAAACAATAAAGGTCATACTTATTAGTAACATTGCTTCTAGTATAGCAAAATCAAAAAGCGGAAGATCTAATGGCTTTACTTTCATTTTTAAGCCTCCTTTTTCTTCGGTATAAGTAGTATAATATTTTGAATTTCTTCTTCATTTTCTACATCAATAATTGCCTTTAGCTCTTTAAGTTCCTCTTGTTTAAATTCAAGCAAATCTTCTACTATAATTTTTTTTTCATTAGTCACAGTAATACTAAACCTAATATTCTCTTCATCTTCAAGACCGTTAATAAAAATCTCTTCGAAAACAAAGTTTGTTTTTTCAATTACCTCTTGAAAAAAATCATAAAATATGAGGTGCATTTGATTACTAATATTGTGGGAAAAATTATAGTTAATACCACAATAAGCTCCTAACAAGTTCAAACTTTTGAAAGATTCGTTAAAGGAGTTTAACATATCCCCATTGCTAATATGATCTTCATTGTCAATTAGCAAGAGTAGGTTTGTCTTTCTTTTTACGTAACAAGAAATAACCTTTATTTCTTTCAAGGTTTTATCCTTATCTTCTCTATTTGCATTTTCACTAGCTTTAACTAAGCTTCCTATTTTATCCATGGAAGGAATGACTTCTTTTGTAATCAGTCCATAAATACTATTAAGCTTTTCTATTCTTGACTGGTCTTCTCTTAATTTTTCTTCTTTTTCTAGCAATTCAACTTCTCCAAATAATTTTTCATTCAGTTCTTGAAGTTCATTATTCATCAAAGATAATTGTGTAATATCCTTTCCCCAAACAGCATATCCACTTTCAATCTTAACCATTTCAAATATTTTTCTATCTTCTACAACAAAAAATCCATTTGATTTTAGTTCTAAAAACTCTTCCTTATTAATTGGCTCAGTGTTATATGATTTTATTACTACTTTTCCACTTTCATCTATTCCCTGAGCAGACAATTCGCTCTTTTCAAAAAATGTTCTGTAGTTTGTATTGGAAGGAATTATTCCAAGCTGTATATAACTTTCCCAAAAGGCAATAAACAAGAAGCAAGAAAATGTCGTAAGAGAAACATGATGAAGAATAAAGTAGACTCTAAAAATATATCCAACTGAATATAAAAGCCCTATTCCCAAAACCAATAAGGTTAGATAAGTTTTTCTATTTCTATTTGACTTCCTCCAGCTTTTTATTAGATTTAACGCTGTTAGGAATATAATTAATAAGACAAATACCATAATAATCCAATACCCTAATCCATAAGAATAATCTGTATTCCAGTCTTTAAACTCCTTATTAAATTTAAACACAAATTGATGAAGGTCGTTTGTCATTACTAGCAGCAGCAATATTACTGCAGGTATACAAAGTAAAGTAGCAAACCCAGGTAATAGGATTCTACTTTTATTTACTCCATACTCATTTCTATTTATAGCTAAAGCTAAAAACAATCCCAATAAAGGAATAACTATTATAAAGAAATAAAAGCAATACCAAAGGTGCCGTCCCCCAACATCTAGAAATTGAAAAGGAGCCCATTTAATATTTCTTACAAGAAGCCAAAGCATAGCTGAAACCCCCAAAAATAGCAAATAATTTCTAATATTTTTATGCATTATCCTTATAGACACCATTATTGTCCAGCTACAAATCAGAGCTATATTAATAGCCGAAGTAGTAATAAAAAACATCAAAAAATGAAACTGTGGTTCAAAAAACATATCCCACAAAGCGCTTTTTACTAAAGTTAGGGTAAATAACAAAGTTAATCCTATTATAGTTATGTACTTAAATATTTTAGTTTCCATTTTCCACCTTTTAATTCATTAAAAAATGCTTAAAGTACAACTTTACTTTAAGCATTCTTTTTAATTACATAGATTTAATTTTGGTTTTTTAAATACTTTTCTTCATATTCTTCAACCGGCATAGGCTTGGCAAAGTAATATCCTTGCACTCCTTGACAACCTACATCTCTTAATAGTTGTAACTGTTCTTTATCTTCAACACCTTCAGCGATTAAGTTAATCTTCAAAGTATGAACCAACTGAGCTACCCCTTGAATAACCAATCCTTCCTTGCCATCTGAGTTCTTACTTGTTAAGAAACTTCTATCTAGTTTAATTGTATCTATTTCCAAGTCTTTTAGTAGGCCTAACGAAGAATATCCTGCACCAAAGTCATCTATGGCAACGGAGACATTGGCACAATTTAATTCTTTGATTACTTTCTCAATAGCCACTTCATTTTCTACTAAACTACTTTCTGTAATCTCAATTTCAATTAAGTTTCTAAGAATTCCAGATCTATCGATTATTTCCAAAAGTTCTTCAACAAAGTCACTATTCTGCAAATGTACTCTGGAAAAATTCACAGAAATAGGCACCACATTATAGCCTTTTTCAATCCACCCCTTAATGAGGTCACATACCGATTTTAGCATATACTTATCAATTTTACACACAAATCCGTTATTCTCAAAGAGGGGTATAAAAGTATCTGGGTATATCATTTTCCCATCTATTTCAATCCATCTTACTAATGCTTCTCCGCCAATTAGGCTTCCATCTTCAGTAGAAAATTTAGGTTGTATATATGGAACAAACTCTTTATTCTCTAAGGCTGCTTCCATTTTATTAGATATTTCAGCAAGTTTAATTGTTTGCTTTTTAAATTCTTCATCATAATCACATAAAGTTATATCTTTGCTGCCCTTTGCTATACTATGTGCCAATGTTAATTTATTTATTATTTCATCAACATCCCCCTCGCCTTTTTCCACGAAGTATCTGCCATACTTAAATCTCAAATTATGATTTTCTAAGGCAGGGATAAGCTTCTTATACCTTATTTCATTAATTTCCAGTTTGTTTTCCACATTTCCCAAAAACTCTTTTTTTGAAAAAAGTATAAATTCATCTATTCCAACCCTCGCAACCATAAGCGAGGATTCATTCCAACTATCTACCATTATCTTAAAGGTTTTTATTGCTTCATTTCCAACGTCGAAACCATACATTTCATTTATAACTTTCAAATTTTCCACATCAAGTTTTAAGACAACATATTCCGTATGAGGATTCTTTTCTAGGACTTCTCTCATATCTAGTTTAAGTTTTTCTAAATTTCTAAGGCCAGTTAATTCATCATAATATGCAATTTTTTCTATTTTTCTAATTGAAGATCTTTTTGAAGTAACAGTATGAATAATAAAATATACTATTACAAAGAATATTAAAATACTTACAATTGATACAATTATAGCAATATCACTCATTTTCTGATATTCTGAGTCCTCATCACTAATAATGACTAAATTCCAATTGCCCAAACTTAAAGGCTTATATACAGCAATATTTTCATTACCCTCAACTACAAATTCCACTATTCCAGTTTCTCTTTGGCTATAATCCTGTAAAATATCTTTAACTGACCCTTCTTCTGAGATTGTGGCATTTTCTAACATCAAAATCTCTTCAGAATTATTAATAGTAGCAGCTATTGGATTCCCATTAACATCTACAATTAAGGCTATGCCCTCTTCTCCTAAAAGTGCAGAAATCTGCTTCATAATTGTTTCAAATGAATACTTTCCAGCAACAATCCCTGTAATATTCCCGTTGCTTATAACTGGAGCAGCAACAATAACATCATCACTATATATGGCCTCAGGATTTTCACTGATCATTGAAGAAATCTTGCCATCCAAAACTTCTTCCAACATATCAGTATTTGACAAATCTATAGGTTTTCCTGAACTTGTAGTTCCAACTCCATTATTATTTAAATAATAAATTTCATTAAAATCAGTAAACTCTTCTTGATATCTATTAAAATTCAAAATGCCTTCTATATCATTTCCTAAGGTAGCTACAGAATCAGCAATAAGAGACACATCATTTCTAATTGTGCCTAAATCTCTTTCTACAAGTATTTGTTTTTGATAAATCAAATTGTCCAACTCATCTTTTATTAATTTATCAAAAATATTATTTATGCTCACATTAAATATTATTAACATTATGGTTAATAATACTACGATAAAAGCTATTTTCATCCCTGTCTTTTTTATGCTAGAGTTAGATTTTATTCCCACAAACTCCTCCACTTCCCTCAATCCCCATAGTCACCATAATTACTTAGGGTATTTTAGGTATTTTTGTTATCTTAGTTATTCTAGTCAAATAGCTAAAATTATTATAAGGCATTTAATTATAAATTATAGCATACATCAATAAGCCTTGTCCACTTTGAAGCATTACTTTTGACGCATATTTCACTGATTTTTCAACTTTTGTAACTAGTATCATCATTATATGTAGCCTTTATGAAATTTAAGTTTATACTATTTACACAATATGGCTTATATGACTTTTAATTTAAAGCTTATTTAAAAAATATAGTAAATATGTTCCTAAGTTAAAGTGTAAGTTAAAATTAAATCAACCAAGTAAACCACAATAAACTTCAAAATAATTAAGTAATTATCAATTAATCAAAAAATCATCCCCCCGCCTCTTAAAAAGAACAAATGTTTGCATTACGTTTAACTCTATGTTAAACTAAGAATAGGTTTTCTACAATCAATTTACGTTGTTAGTATTAGTATTCGTAATTTAGCAAAAACTATTACACTTAATTAAAGAAAGGAACCAATCCTCTTAAAAGTTTTGGGAAAAAGTATTATGGATAATTTAAAAGATAGAGAATTAAGAATATTAGAATTTATGAAAAGCTATGTAAGCGAAAATGGCTACCCACCTACAGTTAGAGAAATTTGTACTGGACTAAAAATCAAGTCCACTTCTACAGTACATAAAGACATTTCCAATTTAGTAAAGTTAGGTTACATTGCTAAGGATCAAACTAAAAGTAGAGCTTTAATTGTCGAAAATGCTCAGCCTGAAGTACCTATAAGCTCAGACATTGTGAATATACCTGTGGTAGGTAGAGTAGCTGCAGGCACACCTATTTTAGCTGACGAAAATGTGGAAGATTCCATTCCTGTGCCTTCAAGATTTATTTCTAGTGGAAACAACTTCTTGTTAGTAGTAAAAGGTGAGAGCATGATAGATGTAGGAATCATGGATGGAGATTACATACTTGCCCAACAACAAAACACTGCTGTAAATGGTGATATTGTAGTTGCAATGATTGAAGGTGATTTTGAGCCTGAGGCCACAGTTAAAACCTATTATAAAGAAAGTGATCATATAAGACTACAGCCTGAAAACCCAAGTATGGAGCCTATTCTCACACGAGATGTTCAAATCTTAGGAAAAGTAAAGGGTGTATTTAGGTATTTCTCATAATTTAATTGTTTTTAGTTTAATTTTGCTGTAAAATATATTATGTATTTTAGTTATCGTTTTATTAATTTAAGAAAGGAAATGATTTATGAAAAAAATAATATGTATTTTAGCTGTATTAGTCTTAACTTTAGGTTTATTAGCAGGCTGCGGCGGTGGCGGTGGCGAAGAAATGAAAATTGCTATTGTTACTAGTCCTTCTGGTGTAGATGATGGTTCTTTTAACGAAGACAACTATAACGGAGCTATGGCTTTTGCCGAGTCACATGGCAATGCAGTTGTTACTCCTGTTAGAGAGGAAAGTGGGGACCCTGCAGCCGCAGTTCAAGCAGTTACTGATATTGTAGCTGACTATGATGTAATTATTGGTTGTGGATTCCAGTTTGCCGGAATTGGAACTATTGCTGCTGATAATCCAGATACCAAGTTCATCTTAGTAGATGCCTTCCCAACAGATGCTGATGGTAATGAGGTCGAACTTGAAAATGTATATGCAATGACATTCAAAGAGCAAGAAAGTGGATTCTTTGCTGGTGTTGCTGCTGCCTTAGAAACTAAAACTAACAAGGTTGCCGTTGTAAATGGTATCGCATTCCCATCTAATGTAAACTATCAATATGGTTTCGAAGCTGGAGTTAACTATGCTAACGCTTCACTAGGAACAGATGTAGAAATAGTTGAGCTACCTTCTTATGCTGGTACTGATGTAACGGATCTTAATGTTGGTGGTAACTATGTAGGAACTTTCTCTGATGAAGCTGCTGGTAAAGTATTAGGACAAGCACTACTTGATGAAGGTGTAGACATTTTATTTGTAGCTGCTGGTGGTTCTGGAAACGGAGTTCTAACTGCTGTTAAGGAATCTGACGACGCATTCTACATTGGTTGTGACGTAGACCAATATGATGATGGAGTTGATGGTGATGGTAATATTATTCTAACTTCGGCTTTAAAAATCATGAGCACAAACGTTGAAAAGCAACTTAATGCTGTAGCAGATGGTTCTTTTGCAGGCGGAAATGTAATCTTAGGTGCTGACTCTGACTCTACTGGTTATGTTAGCGCAGATGGACGCCACCAATTGTCAGAAGACACTCTTGCTGAATTAGAGAAGTTATATCCACTTGTTCAAGACGGAACAATAGTTCCTCCTGCAAACTTTGATGGACAAACTCCTGAAGCTTTCACTGGACTATAAAAATACTAGGAAAATTCTCCCTTTTTTATTAAAGGGAGAATTATTTTATTTAGAATTGAGGTAAATATGTCAGAATATCTCATAGAAATGAGAAACATAACCAAACGCTTCCCTGGTATTGTTGCCAATGACAATGTAACAATACAAATTAAACAAGGGGAAATTTTTGCGTTGCTTGGAGAAAATGGCGCTGGAAAGTCTACAATAATGAGTGTACTTTTCGGAATGTACGAGCCTGATGAAGGGGAAATTTTAATCAATGGTAAAGTAGAAAAAATCGCATCCCCTGAAGATGCAACCAAACTTAATATAGGTATGGTACATCAACACTTTAAATTAATTAGTAATTATACAATAGCAGAAAATATTATACTTGGCCTAGAAAATAAAACCAAGAAGTTTGGTTTTATTCCCTATGTAGATATTAAGGCTGCTAATAAAAAAGTTCTAGATATTTCAACAGAATATGGCCTAGAAGTAAATCCAACAGATATTATCGAGGATATCAATGTTTCTACTCAACAAAGGGTCGAAATACTAAAAATGCTTTATAGAGAAGCAGACATATTGATATTTGACGAGCCAACTGCAGTTTTAACTCCACAAGAAATCGAATTCCTCTTAAACATCATTCGAGATTTAAGAGATAAAGGGAAAACCATTATTTTAATTACTCATAAATTAGAAGAAATCAAACAAATTGCTGACCGCTGCGCTATTTTACAAAAAGGAAAGCTAATTGATATCCTTGATGTAGAAACTACAACGACGACAGAAATGGCAAATCTAATGGTAGGCAAAGAAGTAATATTTGAAGTTGAGAAAAAAGAGCCTAAATTTGGCCAAAACATATTAGAAGTTAATGACCTAACCGTATTAAATCAAGATAAATTTGAAGTAGTCAAAGATGTTTCTTTTTCAATAAAAAGTGGTGAAATATTTGCTCTAGCAGGAGTTTCAGGGAATGGCCAAGTAGAGTTGGCTGATGCCATCGCAGGACTACTTAAGGCACATTCTGGGACAATCACCTTAAGCGGTAAAGATATTACCCATGACTCTATAAAGGAACGAATTATAGATGGAATATCATATATTCCTGAAGATAGGCAGAAATATGGTCTTGTGTTAGACTTTCAGCTTGATGAAAATATAGTCTTAAAAACTTATTACAAAGAGCCTTTTTCCCTAAAAAAAGTTCTAAATCATAGTTCAATAGAAAATTATTCTGATAAACTAATTGAAACCTATGATATTAGATGTGCAGAGGGATCAAAAACAACTACTAGATCAATGAGTGGAGGTAACCAACAAAAAGCAATTATAGGAAGAGAAATTCAACTTGAAACCACTTCCCTTCTCATATTTGTACAGCCTACTAGAGGCCTGGATGTTGGTGCAATAAACAATATTCATAAACAAATTTTGCAAGAACGTGATAATGGCAAAGCCATTCTACTAATTTCGTTAGAGCTTGATGAAATAATGAGTCTTGCAGATACAATAGGAGTTATTTATAACGGCTCTATCCAAAAAATAGCCGACGCTAAGTCTTTAACAACAAGCGAAATTGGAGAATTTATGATGGGGGTAAAGAGCAGTGAATAGATTTCAATCAATTAAGATTCCCTTACTTATAATTCTTTTTAGCTTAGTTATTGCGGGAGTAATAATACTAATATTAGGATATAACCCTTTTGAGGTTTATATTGCATTGCTTCAAGGAGCCGGACTTTTCCCCAAGGCATCTTATGGAGCAAGCGCTAATCTTCTAACAGAATTTGCAAACTTTCTAAATGCACTTACACCTATGATTTTTGCAGCCCTTTCTGTTGCAGTAGCAATGAAAGCTGGTTTGTTTAACATTAGTGTTTCAGGACAAATGATCTTTGCTGGTTTTTCTGCCACAGTACTTATAGGTTACTCGGACTTAAGTGCTTATGTAGCAAAACCTTTAGTAATTCTGGTAGGGATTGCAGCTGGTGCATTATTTGGGGGTTTAATTGGAGTTTTAAAATATAAGTTCAACATAAATGAAGTTGTATCTTCTATAATGTTAAATTACATAACCCTGTATCTAGTAAGTTTCTACATAAATCTACACTATATAGATCCTGTTTCAAGGCAGTCTATTAATGTATCTAGTGAATCTCGATTAACTTTAATGAATGTGGAAGTTGGAACTCTGTCAACTGTAGTACCATTTGGAATAGTCCTAGCAATAGCTGCTTGTTTCGTCATAAAATTTGTGCTTGATAAAACCACTTTTGGCTATGAAGTTAAAGCTGTAGGCTTAAACAAGGATGCTGCTAAATATGCAGGAATTTCTGTAGGTAAAACAATTACACTTACTATGGTTCTTGCAGGTGCTTTATCAGGACTTGCTGGAGTAACTTACTATCTTGGATACTTTGAATCAATCCAACCTAGGGTGTTAATACCAACAGGCTTTGATGCAATTGCAGTTTCATTACTTGCAAATAATAACCCAGTTGGTATATTATTCTCGTCATTCTTGGTATCAGGAATTAGTAAAGGAAGTGTATATATGAGCTCCTCTACTGGTTTGCCTCTCGAAATGGCAGACGTACTAATAGGAATCATTCTGCTATTCAGTGCATGTAGAGTATATGTTGAGTATAGGTTTAAGAAAAAGGAAGGAGGTAAGCTAAATGGATAGAATTATAATTGATGGCTTAGCCTTTTCTTTACCGCTGTTTATTATGGCTGTTGGAGGAATATACAGCGAAAAAAGTGGTATAACTAATCTAGCCCTTGAAGGATTACAAGGATTTGGGGCCTTTATTGGTGCTTTTATCGCTATTCTAGTTGCTGGAAACTTTGCCGCAGGATCACAAATGCCTTTCGTAATAGCTCTTGTTGCTGCAATAATTGGTGGCGGGCTTTATGCCCTCCTTCACGCTCTACTTTGCATTAAGTTTAAAGCTAATCAAGTAGTTAGTGGTGTAGTTATTAACATATTAGCTATTGCACTTACAGTATTCTTAACTAAGCAAATTAATCTGTCTATGTTTGGATCAGCTTCAAATAAATTCACTTTACAAGTTGCAGAAAAGATTGACATTCCTTTCCTTTCTGAAATTCCTTTCTTAGGTTCATTTTTCAGCGAATTATATTTGTTTGAAATAATCATTGTTTTTGTAGCCTTTTTCGCTTGGTACCTAATGTACAAAACAAGATTTGGTATGAACCTTAGAGCATGTGGGGATAATCCACATGCAGTAGATGCTGCAGGTGTAAGTGTGGCAAAAATAAGATTAATAGCTATTATTATTTCCGGCTCCCTATCTGGTATTGCTGGAATAAGTTATGCATTTTCCATATCTGCAAGTTTCTCTCCTAGCATTTTTGTCGGCTATGGATACTTAGCAATTGCTGCATTTATTTTCGGTAACTGGTCTATATTATTTACTTTCTTTACTTGCCTATTCTTTGGGTTTGCAAGGTCAACTGGATCATTTATTGTACAGCTATTAGAGCTACCTAGTGCATATCAAGATTTAATTGCAATACTTCCTTACGTATTGACTCTAGTTCTTTTAGTCTTCTTCTCTAAGAGTAATAGAATGCCAAGAGCTTTAGGGGAAATCTACGATAAAGGAAAAAGGTAAGCTTATTGTTAAGTAACTACTTTTCTACATTAATTGTTTAGCCTTTAGCTTTCAAATATAGAATTTATTTCAAAAGAAACCCCTTCATTCACAAGATAATCTAAAATAATCTTGTAAGTGAAGGGGTATATTAGTGTAGTAAATATCGTAAATATTAAGAGCCATTCTTACTTATACTATTATTCCAAATGCAATTCTTCCCATTCCACGAATAGCTGTTCTAGTTTGTTTTGAATTTCTAATTTTTCGTCAGAGAGTACCTTGCATTTTTCCATATCTGTAAACACTTCTTCTTGAGTTAACGTTTGATCAATCACGCTGTCTCTCTGCTCTAAAGTTTCTATTTCTTCTTCTACCTTTTTTATTCTATTTCTAACTTTTCTCTTGGCTGCTTCTGCTTCCTTATTAGCCTTCCAACTTAGCTTTGCCTCAGTTTCTACAGGCGAGCCATCCTTTTCTACTTTAACACTAGGGTTTAAAATATCCCTTTTTTCGATATAGTAATCATAGTTACCAATATAATTCACAAAGTTTTGGTTCGATAATTCTAATATCCGTGTTGCTGTTTGATTGATAAAATATCTATCATGAGAGACATAAAGCAAAGTGCCAGTATATGAATTCAATGCTGTTTCTAAAATCTCCTTAGATGCAATATCAAGATGGTTTGTAGGTTCATCTAAAATCAAAAAATTTGTTTCAGAAAGCATTAACTTGGCAAGGGATACTCTCCCCTTTTCTCCACCACTTAGAGTTTTTATTTGCTTAAAAACATCTTCGCCAGTAAAGAGAAAGGCTGCTAAGGTGTTTCTAATTTTTGTATGATTCAGCCCTGGATATGCTGAGTGAAGTTCTTCCATGATAGTATTTTCTAGGTTCAAAACTGCATGCTCTTGGTCATAATACCCTATGTTAACATTTGTGCCTAGCAAAAACTCGCCCTTATCTAGTGGAACTACTTCATTTAAGATTTTTAACAAAGTGGATTTTCCTGTGCCATTATCACCAATAATTGCAACCCTTTCTCCTCTTTGTATCTTAAAGCTCACATCTTTAAATAAGTTTTTCTCGTCAAAACTTTTTTCCATTTTCTCTGCAATTAGGACATCCTTCCCGCTTGTAATATTAGGCTCTAAGTTGAAATGTATATGACGATTTTCTGTAATTGGTTTATCTAAAGGTTCAATTTTCGAAAGTAGTTTTTCTCTGCTTTCTGCTCTCTTTATAGATTTCTCACGATTAAATGACTTTAGTTTTTCTATTACTTCTTTTTGATGTTTTATCTCTTGTTCTTGCTTCATGTATTCTTTAATTTGTGCATCTCTGACGATTTCTTTTTTCTCAGCAAATTGGGTATAGTTACCTGTAAACATCATGATGTTGCCATTTTCAATTTCCACAACCTTACCGACTACCTTATTTAAAAAATATCTATCGTGGGAAACAATAAGTACCGCTCCTTTGTAGTTTATCAGGTAATTTTCTAGCCAACTAATTGCATTCAAATCTAGGTGATTTGTAGGTTCATCTAAGATTAATAAGTCTGGACTTGTCAAAAGCAACTTACCTAAAGATACCCTAGTTTTTTGCCCTCCAGAAAGAGTTTTAACTTGAAGGTAAAATTCTTCTTCTTCAAATCCTAACCCCTTTAAAACACCCATTATTTCGCTTCTATATGCATAACCATTTAAAGATTCAAACTCATGAGTCAAATTATGATAATTTTCTAATTCTTCTTCTAGCTGGCTACCTTTCAATATACTGATTTTATTTTCTAAGAGTCGAATATTATCTTCCATTTCCTTTATATGCCCTTTGGCTGTGGCAACTTCTTCGTATATAGAATTTTCTGTATTCATCTCTTGATGCTGAGAAAGATAACCAACAGTCTTTTCCTTGGTTATCATTATGCTTCCCTTATCTAAAGGTATTTCTCCCATAATCATTTTTAGTATAGTTGATTTCCCTGCCCCATTTAGACCAATAAGAGCCGTTTTTTCATAGTCTTCTATATGAAAAGAACCAGATTTAACTATAACCTGCTCTCCAAATGCTTTTTCAATTTTACTACATGCTAATATCATCGCTGCTCGTCCTATCTCTATATTATCTAATTTTTCTGCTTTTTAAAAACATCTCCAGTAAATGCCTTTATCCTTAATATAACAATATTTAAATTCATTTCTATGAAGAAAATTATACATAAACTACACATATTATAACTAATCTAACTCTAACCCAAATCAATCAATCTCTCTATGACGTCTTTATCTGCTGGCAAAAACTTAAAGTCTTTTAATTGATGTGGATATACCCACTTTATATCCATATGCACATTCATTTTTATATCTCCACAAATTATTTCACATAAAAAAAATGTAACATGAATCTCTTTCCCCTCTACTGAAAACTCTGTCGTATCAAATTTTTTCAGCACCTTAGTACCCACATCCAACTCTTCTTTTAATTCTCTGGTAATACATTCTTCTAAGGTTTCCCCTTCTTCCTGTTTTCCTCCAGGGAATTCCCAATAAGTTGGGCATTCATCATCTAAAGCTCTTTGACAAATTAAGTATCTGTCATTTTCTTTAATTATTCCAGCAGTTACGTTCAACATTCTTTCCCCATTCGCATAATTACATAATTTTTATCAGAGTAACACTATATTTTACCACTTTAATAAGTATAGTTCAAATAAGATTTTCTAATTACCCACCAATATCCTTTAAACTCTGAATTGACAAACTAACTTTAGAATATAGTTATTCTAAGCTACACTTAATTTCACAAAATGGAAAAAGTAACTTTAGTCAAAGTGAATTCACCTAAGCTTTACAAAGCAAAATGCCATACCCAGAGGCATGACATCTTACTTTGTGAATCATATTATTTTTTATTTTTTAGTTTACATAATATTAATTATTTCATTGATAATTGCAGAGTACCATACTTTTCATTGTAACAAGTTCTAGTTTTCCCCCAGAAAAAACAATATAGCTGATATCTTTGACCTAGCAATTATCTTTTCAATAATTTAAACCAAATTAAAACTCTTTAATTATCGTTTTTACTATTCTAGGCATTATCTCCACTAGGTCAGGAAGCCACACTCTCTCAGTTGGAGTATGATATTCTTTTACTCCAGGCCCTACTATAATTGAAGGCGGAGCGAGTTTTCCTATTCTCTCAAAAGGAATATCATATAATTCTCTAGGTGTTACTAAGTTTTTAAACGCTTCTATATCATCCTCAACATTACTGCAAGAAATATAGCTATTATCGGATAAGCACATAAAATATGGATCAATCTCTATTTCTCTATCAAACTCTTTTAGTACATCTGCAACCAAGTCTATCATAGCTACTCTATCAAACTCTGGCATATAGTTATTGTTTACTGCTGGCACATATGGAGGTAATAGTCCTATTACTATAACTGGATCAGTGATCTTAGAAATTACTATAGTTTTTTCAATTATTTCGAAGCCTGCACCAGTTTGAATTAGTTCCTCTCCGCTATTTACAGCCTCAATCTTTTCTTCCATTAAAGCTTTTTTCCAATTTTCATAATCTGGTACATTTTTCTTACAATAATCATCTAATTCTTCATAGGTCATAATCTGATAGTTAAAAACTTCTCTAGGAAGTCCTTCTTTTGCAAAGTCATACGCCTTATTGTATGTTGCAATACTTTCATCAACCGCTTCTTTACAAAGCTCTTTCAGCTTGCCATACATACTAACGCAACTTACATTTTTAGTCAAAGGTATATGTGCATAAATTTCTGTAAATTCTGGGACTGTTACATTATACTCGTTCTTACTATCCTTCATATACAGCACAGTTGGAGGAGTTGCCTTTCTTCCAAAATCTTCACACATCAGGTCAATATTTAGCTCAATTTTTCTAGCAATATTAGAGGCTACACCTGTACAATTTAGTCCAGTCAAAATATTTCCAACATGAGCAATCTTGCCTCCTACAACTATGCCTGGTAGCATTTTTCCTATAGATCCATCATAGTATATATATTTAGTCGGGTCTACCTTTAGGTGTGGTTCTCCATTTACTAGCAAGTCATATGATAGGCCGTACTTTTCTTTTAATTCTTCAAATAACCCTATAGACTGCATAATGCCTTCTGCTTGATGCTCTTCATCAGGAATTCCTACAAATAAAAGGTTAACCTCTGGATTTACGTTTTCTCTTGTTGCTTCCATAAGTTGGTGCATTAGTACTCCTAATCCACCCTTCATATCAGCAACACCACGACCGAACATCCAATTATCATCTTCTAGGTCTTTTCTTACATCTCCTTTGAAGTCCATTTTTAGCATTTCTTCTTTAAGCTTAGCTGGATTTGTCGCATAAGGTTTTAATGTACCATAACAATCAATTTCAACACAGTCCATATGCCCTGTTAGGATTAATGTTTTTTTAGTAGTTCCTTTTCTCATAGCCCAAGGAATTGTTCTTCCAATTACATCATTTCCATCATATTGGCCTATTAGCTCAGGGTTTTCCTTCCAGTAATCCTGCTCTGCCAATATTTCATATATTCTATTAGAAATATCTAATTCCATTTTTGTGAAAGTATCACTTCTCACTGACACTAAATCTAAGACTAATTCTTTAACTCCCCAATTCTTACTCATTGTTAATTCCTCCCTAGTTATTAAATCAATTAATAATACTATCATACAACAGATTATAAATGTAGCATCCTAAGTAATACTTAGCATGCTACATCCTAAATTTTCATTTAATCTTTATAATACTCTTCGTGTTTCTTGATTATATCATCGAAAGTAGCCTTTAATTCTTCCGTTAAGAATTCTGGACAATCTCCCTCAACAATTGCTTTTGCTTTTTCAGTTAGTTTTTCTGGGATAGAAATTCTTCCACCTTCAGTCCAGCTCATATGTCTAGATCTGTTTAGGAATTCTGGCATATAAAATTCTTTTCTAAACATTTTTCCAGTTTCCTTAGTATTCAAGAAATTTCCACCAGGGCCTATTTCATCAACGCTATCTAGAAGGAAAGCTTTTTCAGAAAGATTTATACCCTCAGCATATCTCTTTGCAAAAGTAAGTAACTCATTTGCCGCCAAAATAGCTTGTAGTGCACCCATTTGGCCTATGCCCATATAACCATTATCATGAACAAAGTTTTGTCTTCCATAAATAGAACACATAATAGAATACATCATCTCTGCTCCCATTTGGAAATCACACTCATTTGAGTCAGTAGCCCCAGAAAGGCCAAAGCTTGGTAAACCATAGTATCTTGCCAATTCTCCATTAAAAGAGTTCATTAATCCATACTCTGGTCCACCATACATACAAACTGTTGTCTTCATATCCATAATTGAAGCTTCCATTCCATACATAAATGGACTTCCCGCTTTTTTAAGTTGATGAATAACAAGGCCAGCTAAACACTCTGCATTACCTACTGCTAAAGTTCCTGCAAGTGTTACAGGACCAGTTGCTCCAGCCATTATTCCTGAAGTATATGTTACAGGCACACCATATTCTGCACAAAGAAGAAGTTTCTCTAAAGCTTCTTTTGAGTTCTGTAGTGGTGAAATTGGCTCTGCATAGTGAACTAATGTTGGTTTTTCTCTTAATGCATCATATCCACCTGCTTGGGCAGCAGCCATTTCAATAACGCCTTCTAAACTATACACATCCGTAGCTAAGGTTAGATTCGGCTTATTAGAATACTGACGCATTGCTTTAAAGTGATAAACGTCCGCAACTCTAGGATCTTTGTCATTTGCAAGAGCATAAGGCGCAATCCAGTCAATTGATTTACAAGCTTGAGCTATTTTCGCTGCATTTTCACAGTCCTTTAACTCTCCCCCTCTAATTTCGTTTGAGTATAGGTCGATAAATTCAGGCATATCTGTTCCTGTTCCATATGTAACTGCATTTGGTTCAAGAACTAATTCTTCTGTTCCATCAGTCGTAAATAACGAGAACACATTTGGAGCCGTCTCTAACGCCTTGTCAACCATAGCGCTAGTTATCTTAACTAAGTTTCCATCAATTTCTGCTCCTGCAGCCTTTAATAGTTCCATAGCTTCTTCACAA
>CAYJHC010000016.1:0-13361 GCA_964370075.1 uncultured Oscillospiraceae bacterium
TAATATCTTCGTCACTATCAGTTCTTTCTACTCCAAGTACTTTATACGGGTCCATGTTTTTTTGCTCCTTTTATTTTTTATGTCATTATTAACTACTATTACTTCTAGACTTGTCGCTTATCCTCACCTATCTCTGCCTACCTCGATTTATATTATCTAGAGAAAGTCTTCTATTTAATTTGAGGATTTTGTGATTGCACCACTCCCATTTTATTTGTAGCACATGATTAAACTGTGAGTTATCATACTCTTTTATTATATGATAACTTCTCTTGTTTTTCTACTATTTTTTAATACAGTCTTTACTTTTTCTGGTCCCTCACTTAATCTAACTTTTAATCTTTGTAATTCCACCCTTACTCTTTTTCTTATTTTCAGCTTTTAACTTAGGATCTTTTAACTCACTTACTACTGTTTCTGCTCTTCGCAGTAATCCTAAAGATAAAATATTATCCACAATATCTTCGTTTTTCAAAAACACTAATTCTTCTAAACAATCAACTAAATCACTTCCATACAGAAAAAGGTTTCGCTGACCCATATCTGCAACTTCCAACCTATAGGGCTCGCTGTTTTCTAAATAATTCCCTTTTTCAATTCCTAGCTTATAAATAAACGGATTATACCTATTCTTCATCACATCTTTATCTAAGTCATCAATTGCATCAATTAAATATATCCACTTACCTAGCATATACCCTAATTTTCTAATTGCAGCTAACTCGTTTTCAGACTTCACCTTTACGTCATCCACATTTTCAAAATAATATGCAAATATTTCTTCAATTATTTTGGCAGAAGAATCTGCAACCTTGTCCAAACTTGTTTCTTTATTCTCTTCTAAATTATGCAGTGACTCTAGTTGGTATT
Source organism: uncultured Oscillospiraceae bacterium (assembly GCA_964370075.1). Classification (GTDB taxonomy): domain Bacteria; phylum Bacillota; class Clostridia; order Peptostreptococcales; family Anaerovoracaceae; genus CAYJHC01. The sequence continues at coordinate 871 of CAYJHC010000016.1, forward strand.
TTATTTCTTTATCCAGCTTTGGGTATTTTGAAGAAAGCTCTTTATATATCCTTTTTAGTAATTTCGTACCTACCTTTGCTGCTTTTTTCTTCTCATCTATAAAGTCATCTTCAAGCTTATGATAGCCCAGTAATAGCATAACATCCGCTGCATAATCCACCGCTTGACTTCTAACAATAGGCATTTTTTTGATGCGATGAATGATGCAGTGCTCTCTGCTATATTTTACCGGGTTATTATCAAGCCCATCTAATAAACTTGCCAAAAAAGCAGCATCATAACTAAGGCCCATTCTTGGTAACTGTCCATGATTCTTGCCTATTGATTTACAAACACCACAATAATATCCTTTATATGTTTCAAAATCCTTTACCTTAAGCTCTGGAGATTCTGCCTTTACATATCCTAGCATTTAACTGTTATTTCCTTATCTATAAATAATACTATGATCAACCTAGTATTTCATCGGTATTAATTCTAAATACTCTTCTAATGTACCGTCTCTTAAACAGCACTCAATTATTTTCTTTCCTAATGGATCAAGCTCGTCTGTATTAAATTTCTCTAGCTCTTTCTTAAAGAAATCTCCTAGCATTTCTGCTCCTTTATCATAACTTTCTAGTGTTAGTTCTGGCTGAGTCTCAGGCTGTAAAAAGGCTTTTCCTATATATTGCCCATCTACCTTCATTGCGTCTAGACTATATCCAAGCAAATTACATCTTGATGGAACTAGGTGCTCTGGTTTAAATTTAGCACTTCCCCTACGAGCAATATATTCCCTTGAAATCCACTCAGGCATAAATGAAACCTTATATACCCCAATATGTTGGTTAGGAATTAAAATATATCTAGTGGCTGTCGATTTTGTAAATTGCTCTAACAAAAGGTTCGCTTGTTTAACCATTTTTCCAGTTGCAAATGGCCAGTAAGATCCAACGCCTTCACTCTGCATGTCATCGCCCCCTATAATGCTCGGATTCTTAGAGCCTCTAGGTGCTACTAATCTCCATAGCCAAGCAAGTGCAGGAGGTAAGATATGCAGCATCCCCATTATTCCATAAGAAGGGTTTTCTTTTGTGCATATAGGCGCCCTAACACCAAAGCTTCTAACGTCAACTTCAACAGAATCTTCTACTACTTTTGGCACCATTTTTCGCGGCATTATTACTCTAGGGTTTGGACAAGGAGTTCCATCTGAATCTAATATATGCTCCCAAATTAAGCAAGTTGCCTTAGGTACTGCCTCAATGTTAAAGAATACTAACGGCTCTTTTGGTTGAGTACAAATTCTTTCATAAGTTGGCTCAACTCCATATCCATCAATATTATCTAACCTTAAAAACCATCCATCTTCAGCATCTGTAACAACTAACTTCTTACTATCTGTTTGTAAACCCGAATGGCAAAGAGCCATATCATCTGTTACTGGCTCTAAATCACATGTTTCATTTAAAGTAATGTAAAACTTTTCTTCTGTTACTGAATTTTGTCCTACTACAATTCTGCCATCTGGTTCCTTGTGAATCTGCTCAATCATTTCACTCTTTCCTCCACCAGAGGCCCCCTCATGCATAATAACTATTTCATTTTCATAAGGAGTAATTACTTTTACAGTGGACGCATGAGCTGTTACCCAACCCTCTTCTTCTCCAATATTTAAAAGAATTCCATAAACTCCTTTTTTAGCACTTGGCCCTGGATAAAGATTGTACGAGAATAGTTCATGTTTTTCATCTAATCTATTATGAACAACTACTTGTTTTCCTTGAAAGTGAGTATGTCTAAATACCGGAGCTAAATATATTACAGCTCTAGGTTTAAACTTGCCTTTGTTTTCCGCTTTGAACTCGTATTCGTCAATGTTCACAAATGCCTGCAAGTCACCCAGTCCAGCTGCAAAGAATACCGCATTTCTAGGCCCTATTAGTATAGATTCGTAACCGTGTTTTTTACCTCCTGAAAGAAAAGGCATTACAACTAACTCTTGATCTTTTAGCCATTCAAAAGTTTCTTTTCTTACTTTTTTAAAGTCTTCTCCGAATCTTTCTTTATATGTAGGCTTGTCTGTTTCTTTTTCATCTCCAACTACCATACAGTCCGGGTCTCTTCTACGCATGTAATCTTCCATAAAATTAACAGCAAGACCATTTTTGCATCTAACTAGCTCCGCTTCTTTTATATACTTCCCTTCGACTTCATATGAAACCTGGAAAGTATCATTTCCTCCTAAACCTAAAGAAAGGGAAAATAATTCCTCTCTCGTTCTCGGCACAGTTATGCCCTTACAATTTTGCAATATGTCCCTCGTGTCTTTATCTAATAAAAATTTATCTAACATTGGTACTCCTTTCTCTTTTCCCATTATTTTTTATAAAAAAGGCCTAAATTAATATCTCGTCCTTAACTAAATATTATACCATATTTTGACTGTTTCTAGTAGCTTTCTTCATCTTTCCCTAGTTTCACTCTGCGATTTTCTAACATGCATTACTCTATGTACTTGTTACTAGTTCTTGATTGCTCTTTTATTCTTACATCCTCTTAGCTTTTGGGATTCTTGCACTGTATCCTTATAGAACCTAACCCAAGGCTAATTCTTCTTATCGCTCTATTATTGATATTGCCTTGAACTCTCTCACCTTTTTAATAACGCCCTATACATTTTAGCTTTTAACTAAAAATTCAATCCATTAAAATACCCTCTTTACTGATTACCAGCAAAGAGGGTACCTATATCAAGCATCCATATTTTTATTAATTGGTATTTCTATTAATCTTCTTAGCGAACCACTTACCTATTCTTAAGGCTCCAAAGTCCAAGCTCATTATCACTAGGCTAGCTACTATTAATGCTCCCCCAACATAACCCTTTACCGAAAGCACTTCTCCTGCAATTATTAACCCCGAGAGCCCCGCAAACACTGGCTGACTAGCAAATGTAACTCCTGCTCTAACAGCTGTTGTATGCGCCTGAGCCATAACTTGTGCAATATATGCTACCCCTGTTGAAACCACGCCTAATATAAGTAGAGCCACAATACCTTCTGTAGTTTTTGGTATTGCAAAGTCTTCAACAAATAAGGCTACAATTACAGCAAGTATTGCCCCAAACCCCATTTGGAATATACCTAATTGGAAAGAATCTACATTTGGCTTAGATACAGCTTTCTCTACAATTAACATGACAATAGAATACGTTAACGCAGAAAATAATGCCCATAAGTCCCCTACCGCAACTTGAAAGCTCCCCTTCAATGTAAGTAAGCCAACACCCACAATAGCCATAATGACAACTAACATTGTCTTATGTGTTAATTTTTCTTTTTTGAATATTCTTGCAAGAAATGGTGTAAATGCTACTGTCATTGATGTTAAAAAACCTACGTTTGACACTGAAGTACTTCTTACTGCAAGAGTAGCGCCTATACAACTTAAAAGCAAAAATATAGCCAGATACAGCCCATAAATTACTGTCTCTCTACTAATATTTTTTAATTTTTTCATTGCCAATGCAATTGGCACTACAACAATTATTGCAATTACAAATCGTAATGCAATTAAGGTAAAAGGCTGCACCTCTGTCATCGCTATGTCCATTACCACATATGAAGTGCCCCAGATAAGTGCAACTAGCACAAGTACTATTTCAGCTTTTGTTCTTTTTGTCATTTCTTCCCTCTATTAATTCTAGCATCTGAAATATACTTGCTATGCATACGTTAATTACCCTTATATTTCAGTTAAAATATCTATTGCTATTGCATTGTATCATTTGAAAATTAAAAAATCAATTAGTATATTTTGTTTTTTGAAAATTCATAGTACAAAGCAATAGTAATCTTCTCCAGTTACTGCTATTACTTTTTATTCATTCTCAAAATTTAGCATAGACCTTCGTTAAGCAATTTCATTTTACATCTAAAATAGTATACAAATTCAAAAACGAAAAAACCTGACTCTCGTCAGGTTTTCCCGGCTATTATTTTTTACTAAGAGGTTAGGTACTTCTGTTGTATATATATAATATACTACCATATTATGGAAATTGTGTGAAGAAGTATCGTTTTTTATGTGAATTTTTTTTATTTTTTTTGTATTTTTTGATAAATTTCCCGTGTAATTGTATGGCAACTCTGGTATCCTTTAACTTTAAGTTTAGTTTTCTAAATATAACATTCCTAACCGGCATAAGTACATATACTTCCGAAAGCACTTTTGCGCCTGCTTAAACTAAATATGTTGTAGACAATATAAAAGTGGCAATTACAGAACCACTTTAAAAGGTTTAGAAACCGAATTCTTCATATATATAATTACAATGCCTAATTAACAAGGTTCAAGCCAAATGCCTTTCAACTTTTCCTTTGATTCCGAAGAACTAAAAAAGCCCATATATATATCGATTGTTTAAAAAGAAACCTTATTGTAAATTTAAAAGCTCGGAGTGCATATTTATGCACTCCGAGCTACCATGAATTATTTTTTTCTCTACCCCGCATTTGACACAGAGCCCAATTATACGCTACTTTTATAAATTTTTATAATGTTAATGAAATATTGACTTTAGAAACTATGTCTATCATGTCTTTTCATTTATTTATAATACACGTAATTTGCTTCCTTTATCTCTGCATCTTCTAGAGAGTAGTCACTATTAATCCCAATATTTATTAGCCTAATTGTATTTGTCTCTTCAAAATAGTTATCGTTAGGGCTAGTTATTCTCAGCTTAACTTCTATTGCATTGCTCGCAGTAATTTTAAATATTGGCTCTGAGCCTGTACCGCTAGCTTTTGGAATCCCCCCTAATTTGTTGTCTAAATAGAAAAACTCCGTATACGGAAAATCTTCTCCATCTACGGTTAATCTTCCGCTTGTACCAATTGAGAGCATCTTATATGAGTCATCTGGTTTACTCCCTCCAACTTGGACATGATTGCTATACCTCAGCTCTTCCAGTATATATTCTTTGATAGCATAATATATAGTTGCTTGATCTGTAGCATCACTGCTTGCTGTGGAGGTTCTTAAGATTGCTTGCGTAACAAAAATAGCAGTAGTGGCAATAATTACCGTTATTGCAATACTAATAATTACTTCTGTAAGTGTGAACCCTCTTTGGCTCAGCCTCTTTTTTATTATATTTGTCCCTATTAATCTTTTATTTGTCATTTTTCTATCTGCCTTACTATATTTAACAATTGTCTCAAGTCCTCAAGACAAGCTATTTGGCCCTTTACTCAACAAAAACATGGCCGCTCCCAGCAAAGGCTCCATACTTTTTTATGTCTTCAATATCTGACATATCAATACTTACATAGATATTATCCTTACTAACACTTGGTTCTTTTGCAGTTAAATCAATATTTGCAACCTCTTCTGCGCTAAGGGGAACATCCCACATTCTAAAAGCTGACATGTCTCCTACTAAATTCCTACTTAAATCTGTAAATGAATTTCCTATCCTGAAGGCATAATTCGTGTAAGGTACAAAAGTTTGCCTACTATTTTTTTCAAGCTCAACTTTAACCCCATTGGCATACATAGTCTGAGTCCTTGTTACAGGATCATAGGTTTGAACCCAATCAACCCATTCATTATTATATGGAGAGAAATCTGCATGAGCATACATTTCTACCTTGTTTTGAGTGCTATAGAACTGCATTAAGATTCCACGTGTGCCCTCTGTTCCAAATGCACCATATCCTCCTGTGTGCATCCCATAGGCACCCATCCAGCTTTTATTGTTAGTTGCCCTATCTATCTTTATTCTAGTTGCTATAGTATATCCATTGGGAGCTAAATGACTCTGGGAAAAAGCCGCATTATCAGCTTTTTTGCTTAAGTTTATATATGATGTCCCATTAAACTGTAAGTGTCCGGTTATCTCCGTTGCCCCTACTTCTCCCCCTTCTAATGCTGAAAACTGAAAGGCTTTTAATGTCTCTACCTTTAAACTATCCTCAGTACCTGTCTCTTCATGCTCAGTCTCATAATAGTACTGGCCAGCCACATCATAAGGCTTACCTCCTACTTGAAAAGACAGGCTACCCTCTTTGGGCGTTACTCCCTCTTCTTCCAGCATGTTACTAATATTGCTAGTCTGAGCAGAAATCTCTCTGCCCTTTTCGAAATAATTTGCAGACGCAATTAAGGCTTGGGTTATTGTTACGGTTATTATTCCTAATATTGCTATAGCTGCAATAACCTCGACAAGTGAATAGCCATTATTATAGTTTCGTTCTTTTTCTTTTATTAACTTTCTTAGTTTTTCAACACATGTCTTTTTCATTGTATCTTCTCATCTCTTCATTTTTACTCTTTATAATATCCACCTATGTATCCATCTAACGTCCATGTCGGCACTGATCCTTCTTCATAATATTCACTTATGACAATAGGGTTGTAAGTAAATTTTAAAGACGTAGTTCCCATATTATATTCAAAATTATCAACCTTAATTTGTCCCTTAACTTTAGGGGCCCATCCACTAATCTCTATTGTAGAGTCTTTTTCTCCATATGCCCCTAAATTACTTTCCCCCGGAAGATATAGTTTCCCTCCCTCTTCAATATAAAATAAAAGTTTTGGTGATGTTGGCTCTCCATCTATTTCTTCCATATTTAAAGTGTAGCCCGCTACTATTAGCGTTTGTCCTTCTTTTATAACGATAACCGCTAGATCTTCTGGATCTACACCGCTGATTTTTTCATTTATGTCTTCTATTAGCGTATATCTATCAACTTCATAGTAAGCTCCCGAAACTAAGTTACCTGTTGTTGGAAGTTTTGCCGCAGAATAATAATTAGCCCATTGAGGCTTCTCCATGTTTAAGTAAAGCTCATTCATCCTATCTGTAGTTTTTTTCAGTCCATTATATGTTGACGCTGTTAATTTATAGTCATTTTCACCTTCTATGGCCTTATATTCAGTTCCCACTAAAGTTACAGTTGAAAGCTGCACTATAGGCGACCCAGAGGTTGTTGAAGGAGGAACCTGATCCTTTAATAGGGTTAATGTCCCATCACTAGTGTAGAGACTTCCTCCTATTTTCCAAGAAGAATATAGCTGTGTATGGGGTGTTTGGCTACTGGTACCCGTAGAACTTTCATTCATAATAACCATCCCACCACCGACTGTTATTCTATCCTGTTTTGCTTTCGTCGTTCCAGAATCTAACTCAGGAATATTTCTTACTAAAAGACTACTTTTATCTCCCAACAACTCCATAAACTGAGGTTCTTTTAAGTGTATGTCCAATCCAGGAAACATTTCTGCAGAAGCATCCTTATAATCTCTTTTCATTCTTAGTTTTAACGTCACCGTACTAGATTTATCATTTTTAGAAGCAGTAACTGTTATTACATATAAATCTTCTTCTATATATTGTATATATGCCTCATCTATATCTCCCATTTCAGTGTCTGGTAATACTATTGAACTTACAGGCAGTTTTTGCTCTGGAACCTTCAAAATCGCTAGTACCTGCAATCCTAACTCTCCAGTTTCATCAGACATTAGTTCATATGCAATAGTGTCGCATACGCTTTTCGCCGTATAGTAAGCCTGCCCTTCTTGATTTTCATTGGAGGCTTTTGTGGTAAACGAAACAGAGGCTGTTAAAACTGCTCCAACTAGGACAATTCCAACAAGCATTAATATTAGCACATACAGTAGTGCACTTCCTTTTTTATTGTTTAATATTAATTGTCTCTTTTTCATAAATTTATTTTCTTTCTACTATGCCTTTGGCAAAGTATCTACCCTTAGGGTAACATTAACAGTTCCATCAGAATCTCCAGCGCTAGTTACTGAAACTGATTCAATAGAAATATACTTTTCGCTTGACAAATTACTTATAAATCGCATACAGCTTTGTAGGCCACCACTCGCTGATATAGATACGGTAGTTGAGCTTATGCTGCTACTACCTGATTGTGCAACTGCCTGCTCATCTGTAGCTACTTCACCCTCTGTCAAAGTTTCTTCTGTTGCTTCAAGGCCTTCCTCAGCCAAGGGTTCTGTTTCTGTAGCCTCAGTTACTGGAGCCACTGTCTCTTCGCTAAAGTTTAAGGTAAGCGGTGTTACCCCACTATCTTTTGCTATATTTGTAATTAGCATGTCTATTTCATAATCTTCTAGGTAAGGGCTAAAAGTCTTCTTTAGTGTTTCATTAGTTTTCAAATTGTCTGCATAAATATCATCTATATTTGCACTTGCGGCAATCTCTGCTAATACTAGGTCTCTCTCTATCTCTTGATCTGTTATGCTAGTCCTTAGCTCAGAATTTTTTGCTATTAACGGTGAAATAACATACATATAACCAACTATTATTACTGCCATAACTATTACTACAGCTAATAATTTTTTCTCTCTATCTGTTAGTCTTGCTATCATATTACTCCCCTCCCTGGATGGTTCCTGTAATAGTGAAAGAATATCCACCCTCTGCAGAACCACTGCTATAACCTGAATATGTTACTTGAGAAAACATTCCACTATTTCTCAAATTTCTCGTATATGAAGCAGCGCCATCCTCTGTCTCAGAAACACCATTTAAATTTATTGTTTGCGTCTCTTGCGCATAATCTATCGAAGTTATTGAATTAGTTGAGCCTGCTAATGACCACACTTTATCTATATCTACATTGGCAATGTAGTTTGTATTTTCTATATTAGTTATTGCATTTTGAATTGTTGTATTCTCATCCTGCAGTGCTCTATTTGCTTCTACTTTTTCAATATCTATATTTGATGTGGCCTCGGCTTCTTGAATTTCATTGTTAATGCTATCCAAATTTCCACTTAACACAAGGTTTGATATGAATAATCCGCCTGTAATTAGTAAAAACACAATAATTGTTGCCCCTGGGATTATTATTAGCTTACTTAGTTTCCCTCGGTCTTCACGCTTAGCCTTCTTTTCAAAGATTTTAAGTTCCTCAAAAAAGTTGACATCACTTTGATTTTTTTCTAGTACATATGAATTTATTGTTTCAATGGAGTCCGGATTTTCACCAATTGAGGCTAGAGCAATAGATCTAATATCAATACCAGACTCAGCCTCTTGTTCTAGCTTAATTACCTCTCCAATAGTTTTAGAATCAAAACCAACATAATAACTACTTGTTATAGCAGTTTCCATTTTTTGAGTCCTACTGAATTGAATAATATTAGCTAGTTTTTCCGTTATCTCCCTATAAAAATAGTCTGTTCCTGTATCTCCTAGCAGCCTGTTTCTTCCAGCAAATATAAATAACCCTTTTTCAAACAACAATGAAATTAGTGTGTTTTCTTTCATTAAGTTAAATATGAAAGTTTCGCTAGCTAGGGCTGGATTTCCTTTTACATACTTGATTATACAGTTAACCAAGGTGTCAATTTTGTCAACCTTAAACCCAACTGCTTCGGCAAGATCCATATAAGCTCTTACCTTTTCATATTCCATAGCATATGTAACCGCTATTAAGGAGTCCTCTTGCTTCTCTACCACTCCTGATATTAGAAGGTCTTCCTTATTTGCCCCATAAGCAAATTCATCAGCCATGAGATTTTTAATTTGCTTTTTCTTTAATTTAGGGATTTCACTTCTTTTGATTTGTATATTACTGCTATCTAACACAAGAGATACGGGCCCTGAAATTTCGCTCTTATATTCTAAAAGCTTTTCAATTATCTCTCTGCTATCAAATATTACCCCATTTGCAGTAGTTCCCTCTCTAAGGGGAATTTCAATTACCGTAGGGTTTTGGTCACCCTTCTTTGCACTTTTTTGAATTATTACTTTATCATTTTCAAAATATAAAATCGTCTTCACATTTCCACCTCACATTTATACAGCGCTGTAAATAGAGAATAACGGAATCATTACTGCTATAGCAATTATTCCAATACCTATGGCAAGGACAACAATTGTCACAGGCTCAATTAATGATATTAATTTTTGAATTGCCATTTCTGAGTCATAATCAAATGTATCTGATAGCGACACAAGAAGTTCTTCTAGCCTTCCAGATTCTTCTCCAACAAATATAGCTGAGGTAAGTTTTCTATCTAACCCATCAATCTGCTCTAACGACTCCCCCAAGCTGCTTCCTTCTTTTATTCTTTCGCAAGCATCTAATAATTGTTCTTTAATATATATATTATTTACAACTTCCGCACTTATTACTAACGCCTCAACCATTGAAACTCCACTGCTATACATGGAACTTAATGTACGTGCAAATCTTTCAGTATATATAACCTGCATCAATTTCCCCACCTTAGGGAATTTAACTTTCTGTCTATCAAACTTCTTCTTTACTGCTGGTTGTTTCAGCAACCATATCACAAATACAGTTAGTAAAAATACTCCACCTAGAATAACATACCAGTAGTTTATTATGCCATTACTTATTCCCATAATAATTTGCGTAATTAATGGCAGCTCCAACCCTTCGAAAAGATCAAATATTGTAGGCAATACTCCTACAAATAGGATTAACGTTACCGCTAATGCCACCACTGATAGTATAATTGGATATGTAAAAGCTAGCTTAACCTTTGATGTTGTCTTATGCTCTTTTTGAAAGTAATCTGCTAGCTTAGCGAAGGATTGCTCTATCGTTCCTGAGGATTCCCCTGCTCTTACTAGATTTATCATAAGTGGAGGGAAAATTTTTCCGCATTTTGCCATAGATTCAGATAAACTCAGGCCACTATTAATATATTCATGTAGCTTTCTATAAAGTCTTCTTTTTTTTGCATCAATCTCTCTGCCTTCAAGTATCTCTAAAGCTTTCATCATTGGAACTCCTGCATCAAGCATGTTTCCCATTTGCCTTGCAAAATCCGCTGCCACATTTGGCTTAAGTTTTTTCTTAAGATCTTGCGGGCCCTTCTTCTTTTGGGCAGATTTCAAGTAGAGACCTTCTCTTCTCAATGACGAAAATAGCTCTTGCTCATTTTCAGCCTGCCTAACTCCCCTAGTTAGGTTTCCTGCTATATCAGTTGCTGTATAGCTGTAGTTGTTCATATTTTTCTCCTATTAAAACATCAAATTAAGATATCCATCTATTATCTCTCCCCCAAAGAGAAGTGCAACAAAGGAACCTATTGCTAACCATGGACCAAATGGAATATGAGTCTGTTTCCCCTCATCCTTCCGCTTGTTTTTTAAAAGGACTGCAGTAGCTACTGCTCCCCCCATTATTATTCCTATAAATGTTCCCACTAGCGTGCTTTGCCACCCTAGTATAAACCCCATTACAAACATTAATTTAACATCCCCGCCTCCAAAGGAGTCTGGAATTATAATTATTAAAAGAAAAAGTGGTAAGCTTACTGCAAATGCTCCTATTATTCTAGATAGAAGAGTTACATCCTTGTCCCATATTGCGTAAGCAACTGCTATCGGTATTAATGCTATCACCAAGCCATTGGGAATTATCATATGGTCAAAATCTATAGCTGATATTGATATTAGTATAGCAGCAACTGCCATGGCTAATACTGCCTTTATGTCAAAACCTTCTACTAAATATGCTACCAAAAACATTACCCCTGTAAGGAGCTCAATTAATGGATATCTTGCTGATATCTTTGCCCCACAGTTTCTGCATTTTCCCCTCAGTATTAAATAACTAATAACTGGAATAAGGTCATAAGCTTTGATTGTCGCATCGCAACCTGGGCATTTTGACCTACCTTTTGCAATGGAGACCTCTGCTGGCACCCTATATATTACCACATTTAAAAAACTTCCTATAATTAAACCTAGGAGGAAAAAATATACTCCTATCATTATCATCGTAATTTCAATCATTTTTTTCCTTTTCGCTAATTAATATTAAGGTTGATTTACTTCTTCTATAGATACTCTATCTCCTGAAGTTGCAGCCTCTGGTGCAATAGTCACTTGATATTCTCCAGTTGAGTCTATATATTTAAATCCTTTAATCTGAGATTCCTCTTCTTCCGACCCTTCATACCTAGTAATAGTTGTTATTTTCCCTGATACTAAATTCTCTAAGCCTGCTATTTGTAAAATTGCCTCTGTGGCAGGGTTATCTTGGTCTCCAAGATCTATTGTAAGAGATTCACTTAATTGATCAGCAATAATGCTAGTATTATTTTGGTAATCTTCTATTAATGCAACTTGGGTTGCTAAATATACAGCTGTAGCCTCATCTTCAGCAGCAGCTTCCTCAGTCCACCTTTGATATGTAGACATGCCTACTACTCCAGTTCCTGCAAGAATGGAAATTATAGTAAGTACTACAGCAATTTCTACTATAGTAAAACCCTTATTATTTAATTTGCCACTTTTTTTTGGACTCATCATTACTCTAATTCTACCCTTCGATTTATTGCTTCTTTCTTGTTTATATTTGATCTTCATTCTTAAGAATTCTTTTAGAATTTTTCAATCATGAATTTTATTACACTTTTTAAATTTTTAAATACTACAATTTCCAAAACCATTGGAGGTTCAATAGCTTTGGAAAATG
>CAYJHC010000016.1:13461-25552 GCA_964370075.1 uncultured Oscillospiraceae bacterium
CGAATATGTACCTACTGTTTGTGATGCAGTTATATCAATCTCACCAGACTCTTCAAATACTGCGTCAGTATAAGCTGTTCTAGCTACTGCAATATACTTTTGCTTTTCTGCTTCATCAATATATCCAGTAATTGATGGTACTGCAATTGCTGCTAGGATAGCTAGGATAGCAATAACTACGATTACCTCCATTAGTGTAAATCCTTTTTTGTTCTTTCTTGCCTTTTTAATTTGGTTCATAAAATTCTTCATATTTTCTTTTCTCCTTCTTAATTTAATAAAATTTTATACTTATTTATTTATGCCTTTCGGCAAATTTAACTTATTAGTTGTAACCCTACATTTGGGATTCTAAATCATGCTTATCGTCTGTTTTCTTTATGGCCTCCTCTCTAGTAATCAGTCCAGCCCTAACTAACTGAGCTAAATTTCTGTTCAGGGTACACATTCCTGTCTTTCCGCTTGTCTGCATACTTGATCTTAGGTGATGCGTCTTCCCCTCCCGTATTTGGTTTAAAATTCCATCTGTTGCTACTAATATTTCAAAGGCAGCTATTCTTCCTTCTCCTGCTGCCAAAGGAACTAATTGCTGGGAAACTATTCCCTTTAGAACTCCTGCTAGCTGTATTCGTATCTGCCCTTGACTATGAGGGGGGAATACATCTATTATTCTATCTACTGTGCTTGATGCTCCTGTTGTATGTAGTGTCGATAATACCAAGTGGCCTGTTTCTGCTGCAGTTACTGCTGCTGCAATTGTTTCTAGGTCCCTCATCTCTCCTACCAGTATTACGTCGGGATCTTCTCTAAGAGAGCTCCTTAGCGCACTAGCAAAGCTTTGAGTATCTGCACCAAGTTCTCTTTGATGCACTATCGATTGCTTATGTCTATGGACATACTCTACCGGGTCTTCAATTGTGACAATATGTCCTTTTCTTGTTTGATTAATGTGATCGATCATCGCCGCTAGTGTTGTTGACTTACCACTTCCTGTAGGCCCTGTTATGAGAACAAGTCCTCTAGGTTCCTCGGCAAACCCTTTAATTACTTCCGGAAGCTTAAGATCTTCAAAAGTCGGAATATAATTATTCAAAAGCCTTATTGCTGCGGCTAAATGTCCTGCCTGTTTATATATATTTATCCTTTGTCTTTCCCCTGTAGGAAGTTCATTTGCAAAATCTAAGTCATGTCCTTCTTTAAGCAATTTTTTTTGCTTTTCATCTAACATGCTTAAAATAATTTGCTCGACCTCCCCCTCTTCTAGGGTAATAGGGCTTTCAAATATTTCTCCATCTTTTCTAAAAAAAGGGCTCTTATTTACTGTCAGGTGAATATCGCTACAGCCAAAGTCTCTAGCTTTTCTAACTATTTCGTTATATCTCTCCACACATTCCTCCCTCTTTATACGAATTCATCTCCAGTTCCTGCAAATGCAGCCTGTTTCAAGAATTCATCTACAGTTGTTTCTCCACTTTCTATTAACTCAATTATATGTTTAGCAATAAGCTTTAAGCCACCTTCTCCTATTGCATATCTATATATATCCTCCATAGGTTGTTTGCTACTTATCATCTTTCGCATAGTTGAATCTATTTCAAGTATTTCGTGAACAGCTATCCTGCCTCTATATCCTGTATTGTTACAATGCATACATCCTCTACCTCTGAATACTCTCATTCCTCTAGGAACAACTAAGAAGTCTTCTTCAGTTGGGGCATATTCTTCCCTACAATATGGGCAAATTTTTCTTACAAGTCTTTGAGCTACAACTCCTACCAAGGAGTTTGCAATCATATACTGCTCTATTCCCATGTCTCCCATTCTTATAATGGTTCTAATTGCATCGTTTGTATGTAATGTGGAGAATACTAAGTGTCCTGTTAAGGCTGCCGATACTGCTACCGAAGCTGTTTCTGCGTCTCTGGTTTCTCCAACTAGTATTACATCTGGGTCTTGTCTCATTAAAGCTCTTAAGCCAGTACCAAATGTTAATCCAGCCTGTGCATTTACCTGAGTTTGGTTTACTCTATCCAAGCTTTTTTCTACTGGGTCTTCTATTGTAGAAATATTAATATTTTTTCTAGCCATTTTTTCAATCATCATATACAGTGTTGTAGTCTTTCCACTTCCTGTAGGCCCTGTTATTAATACAATTCCGTATGGGTTCTTTAATATTCTACTAATCTTTGCATAGTTTTCGTCATTCATACCATACTGGTCTGCATGGTCAAGCTCCCTTGCTTGAGAAAGGAATCTAAGTACAAGCTTTTCTCCAAACACTGTAGGTATTGATGATACACGGACACTTATATTTGCCCTCCCTATAGAGATTTTAAAGTTTCCATCTTGTGGAATTCTCTTCTCTGCTATGTCTAATCCTGCAATTATCTTTATCCTTGTAGCAACCTGCGGGCCTAATATGTTATCAATCTCCATATGGTCCATCAACTCGCCATCTATACGAAGTCTTATGCTGATATGTTTTTCAAAAGGTTCAAAGTGAACGTCTGAGCTACCTTCACTGTGAGCCTTAAGTATTACCGAGTTAATCAAATTGATTACTGGAGAATCACTTTCTTCATTGGCAATTTCTACAGTATCTTCTTCCTTCTCTATACCTTCGCTAGCAATTGCTGCTGCTTTTTGAGCATTTATTGCTGCATACGCCTTATTTATTTCAGAAAGTATCTGGTCTTCTTTGCAAATATATATATTACAAGTTCCATTTATTATAGTCTTAATATCTTCTATAGCATATAAGTCCAATGGATCTGCCACTGCTATATCAATAATCATTCCTTGTCTTCTGAAGGCTATCGCCTTATATTTTACACAAAAGCTCTCCGGTACAAGTTCCACTACTTCAAGGTCGATATTCACATTTTCTAAATCTATGATTTCTAGCTTTAGCCTTTGAGATAGAGCCGCCAATAATTGATCTTGGGTAACTAAGTTCATACTTAATAAAAGTTCCCCTAATCTTCTAGAGCCACCTCTTGCCTTTTCTTCGGCTAGGACTTTTTCAATCTGTTCTTCTGAGACTATGTTAGCTTGTACTAATATATCCCCTAATCTTAATACAGTCTTAATAGTAGTTCCCTCCTCTTTTTCCCCTAGGCATACTCCTTCAAGTTACCTATATTCTAAATAAAGTTATTGTATTTTTCATGTGAAACTTTCTAGTTTTTCTTGTTGTTTTAGTGTGCGTTTAACAATAATGTTCTTTACACCTTGTAACCTTGCTTCTTTACTTCCTCTAGATGAGCCTTTGCAATCACGTCTTTCTCTTCCTGCTCTTTTTTTAAGTTTTCTAATTCCTCTGTCACCTTATCTTTTTTCTCTGGTATAAGCTCTGGGAATTTATACTCTAAACTTTTTTCTAGGAGTTTAATTGCGCCTGCCTTATATCTCTTAGAAAGCACCCCTATGGAGGCCATTATGTAGTCATTATCTACTAGAATTTCAGCCGTCTCTGGTGGAGAAAGCATCATTCCCCCATTATTATTTCTTCCTACTTCCTTCATTATTTCAATTCGGCTCGGTAGTCTTGTTAAAGCACCACCTGTTCCAACAATATACTTTACTTGAGTTAAATCTTTTCCTTCAGCCAAAGTCATTCTTCCTGTTGGCCCATATACGTATCTGATAGTTCCAGCATGTCTCTCCACTGCCCTTAACACAGCTTCTTTTGTTAACCTTTCTACCAGTTTTATTTCATCTTCATTCTTTGGAATTGCAACATAGCTTTCTAAAGTCTGGTCGTAATCAACTCCTATTTTTGACATCTCTTCTCTAAGATTTTCTTCTCCTATTGATTCAATAACCTTGTTTCTATTTACATATACTCCCAAATCTCCTTCTACTGTTCGCTTAGCCTTAGGCTCTGGACTTACCAATAGCCTAGCAATTTGATCTGAAGGTTCTGTCACTGAGTGAAGGTCTGTGGTTGCTCCGCCAACATCAAGAACTATTATATTCCCTATACACTCATTTAATAGCTTTGCGCATTCCATTACAGCTCCAGGTGTTGGGACAATTGGCCCGTTAACTATGTCTCTTACATGCTCCATGCCCGGTGCATGTATAATATGTTCTTCAAAGGCATCTTGTATTACCTTTCTGCAAGGTTCTACATTTAAATCATCTATCTTAGGATATACATTCTCTACAATGTATAATTGTATACCTGCATCTTCAAATATTAATTTTATTTCTTCTTGATTTTCAATATTTCCTGCATAAATTATTGGTGTTTGTATATTCATGGATCTTAGTAGTTCTGCATTATATATCGCCGTATCTCTCTCTCCAAAATCTACTCCACCTGCCAAAAGTATTAAGTTTGGCTTAATCTCTTCTATTTTTTTTAAGTCTGTTCTTCTTAGCTTTCCTGCTGTAATATAGTGAATTATTCCCCCAGCTCCTAAAGCCGCTTCTTTTGCAGCTTTTGCCGTCATATCATAAACAAGACCATGAACAGTCATTTTTAGTCCACCTGCCGCTGAGGATGTGGCTAGCATTTCTCCATATTCAAACTGGTCTTCTGGTATTTCCTTATTCTCACACAGGTTTTTAATTGCATCATTTAGCCCTATTCTTACATCACCTTCTAGTACTGTAGTTGGGCCTTGCCCCTGTCCCCAAAATACTGGGTTTTCTGTATTAATTCCTGTAAAAGCATTAACAACTGTTGTAGTCGATCCTATCTCTGCAACTAGCACATCTATCTTCATTTTTTTCCCCTTAAATTATTCAAACGCATACAACTCTATTATACTATTTTTTTATTTTTTTTGAACAATTTTCATATTTTTTCTTGTCATTTTTTTCATTTTTTGACCGGATTTCTTTCTTTTCCAAGAAATTGTTTATAGATATTCAATATATAGTTGAATATCTCTTTTTTTTCTTTAATATTTACATATTTTTGTGCTACGTATATTTTGCATTAAATCTCTTGTCCCCTTGGAGAATAATTTGATTCTCTTAAATTTATATAACCTTCTCCCAACAGTCTTTTTTGATTATACCATTCAAACCGCAACAAAAGTTTATACTAATACCCAGAATTGTAACTTTTTCTCTTTTAGCGGATAAAAAAAGGGCTTATGCATTTTTTGCTTAGCCCTTAATTATTATTATTTTTAGCCCACAGGCTCTCCATCATCAACATCATCCATATCATCAGCATCGTCCATACCATCTTCTGCAAAATCAATGAACTCCCATTCATAAGAGTAATTCTCAGTTACTTTTGTATCGAACGGCGAATCATATACCATTTCATCATTAACCTCATAAACCCATCCAGTTGTATCGCCACCTTCAGTGTCTCCAATTGCTAAGAAATATGGACTTTCTCCATCTTCAATAGCTACTGCCAAACCTTCTTGCTTTAGAAACTCTTGAAACGCTTCTGCAATAGTAGCATCTTCTGCAACCGATATTGTTCCATCCTCTATATCTCCGTTATTTGAGCTATCAGGAAAATCAATCGAAAACATTACGGTTGTTCCACCTTCCACCGCTATTTCTTCTTCCTCTGGCGCTGAACATCCCACTAAAGAAAATACCATCGCCAAAATTGCCACTAATAAAAAATATTTCTTCATCAGTCCCCTCCTTTTGTTTTACTTATTATTATACATAAATCTTTGGTAATCTTTGACCAAAGGCACAAACTATTTCATAGTTAATAGTACCTGTTGCTTTACCAATATCGTCAGCGAGTATTGTCAGTCTACCATCCGTTCCCATGATTATTACTTCATCACCGACCTCCGTGCCAGGAACATCTGTTAAGTCAATCATACATTGATCCATGCAAATATTCCCTGCTATTGGCGCAAACTTTCCATTTACTATAACTTTTGCATTCTGAGAGAACGGCCTCGGGTATCCATCTGCATATCCAAGGGCTATAGTGCCAATAACACTTTCTCTTTTTGCTACAAACTTTTGCCCATAACTTACCGAGGCACCTACTGGAACTTTCTTTATATGAATAATATTTGCTTTTACAGACATTACAGGTTTTATGTCAAGATTTTCTCTATTCACCTCATCTGACGGATAGCAACCATAGAGTACAATTCCTGGTCTTACTGCTTCTAAATGTGTTGATGGCATTTCCATAATAGCTGCGCTATTGGCCATTGTTCTAATTGGAAGCTTAATGCCCACCCCTGTAATAAACTTATAAAAAGAGTGAAAGGTTGCTTCTTGTTTTTTTGCAAATGTTTTGTCTGCTGCATCTGCTGTAGCAAAATGGGTGAACAGCCCTAAAATATTCAGATTAGGCAACTGCCCAATTTTTTTTATGTCACTTAGGTCGGTCAAGTCATCTGTTCCAAAACCAATCCTTCCCATACCTGTATCTATTGCAAGAAAAACATCCATATTTTTTCTTTTTTCTTGACCTACTCTAGATATTTCTTCCGCATTTTCTAATGAGGAAACGACAGCAGTCAAATTATAGTCCGAAAGCACGCTCACATACATGGAAGGAGTGATTCCCAGCACAATAATTCTTCCTGGAATATTTGCCTTTCTAAGCGCTATTGCTTCATCTAGCGTAGCAACCCCAAAAGAGTTTATACCCTGCTCCATTAAGGTTTTTGCCATAAACTCTGCGCCATGGCCATATCCATCTGCTTTTATAATTCCATAAATTTCTTTTGTATCTTTTGCTTTATTTTTCACCGAATTAATATTATGTATAAGATTTTCTTTACTTATCTCTGCCCAAACGGCTCTTCTACCATCCATGTACATATTTTCATTTACTCCCATTTTAATAATCTACTTTAAATTGTAATCCACCTATAAGGCCTGGCCCCTATCCTTTTCTATTGCCCAATTATGCAACTAATAAATGCATTACATGCGTTTTAGATATTTTTTGTTTTCGCTTAATATAGGTGCAACTACTCCAAATAAAAATTCTTCTGTTTGTTCCGGAGCCGAACCAATAAACTTATTCGGTTTAAGAAGATTTTCTAATTGTTCTATTGTCATGCCAAATGATTTATCGTTAGCAACCCTTTCCAGAAAGTCGGACATTTTGCCCTCTTCTTTTCTTGCTATGATAGACGCTTGTGCATGTTCAATAAGCCTCTCATACAAATCCTTTTTGTTCTCCGCATAGGTAAAGGCCCAATCAAGTATTACATCACAAGCCATCAATGGTAATTTTTCTCTAAGATTTTTTTCAATTACTTTCGGATATACAGTCATATTAGTTATAACCTCTAAATATGTCTCTAAAATCCCATCAATAGCGAGAAAGGCTTCCGCCATTACTATTCTTCTATTTGCCGAATCATCCTGAGATCTTTCTAGCCACTGGGTTGCTGCAACCATTGCTGGATTCATCGATGACGATATTACATATTTTGACAAAGATGCCATTCTCTCCACCTTAACCGGATTCCTCTTAAACGCAGTAGTAAATCCTACATGTAGCTTTCCTTGTGGCTCATCTACCTCGTCTAAGTGATTTAAAAGCCTAAAGTCATTCGAGAATTTATGTGCACTTTGTGCGAGCCCACTTAAAGCATCTAGTATCTGGCTATCTAATTTTCTAGGGTAACATTGTCCCGTAGTATAGTAGTATCCTTTAAATCCAATTTTTTTGCAAATTAGCGAATCTAGCTTTCTAACTTTCTTAAAGTTGCCATCAAACAAGTCTATGAAGTTTTTCTGTGTGCCCGATATCCCCTTTGCACCCAATAATTTAATATGGCCCTTAACAAAATCTAGCGTTTCTAAATCAAACACAAGATCTTGCAACCATAGAGAGGCTCTTTTACCCACTGTTGTAGGGTCTGTAGCCTGCATGTGCGTAAATGCTAAAGTTGGAAGGTCTCTATATTTGTCTGCAATATTATATAGTTCATTCATTATGTTAACTAGTTTTTTCTTGACTAATTCTAGCGCATCATTAAAAGCTATTAAATCAGCATTATCTGAAATATATGATGAGGAGCCTCCTAGATTTATTATACCCGCAGAATTTGGGCATTGTTTTACATAAGTAGCTGCATGTGCTGCAACCTCATCCTCCAATAGTTCCATAAAGTCTTCTGCCATTTTATAATCTATATTTTCAGCATTTTCTTTCATTTCCGCTATTTGTTCGCTTGTTATATCTAATCCCAAATCTTTTTCGGCTTCCGCCAAAGCAATCCAGAGCTTTCTCCACATTCTATATTTTTTTTCATCCGAGAAGATATATCTCATTGCATCACTTGAATATTTGGTTGTAAATGGGCTGGAATAATTTTTATATAATTGTTTTTCCATTTCATCCTCCTTTTCTAATGTGATTAATTATATCATATTCTTTAAATATAAGCAAAAATCTAAAAAAAACACTTGCTTTTTTCATTGAAATTACATATAATTATTAAGCGCTCTTTTTAGAGTGCTCTCTGCGTTATCAATCCTGTTAACGCCATTTAGTCCATAGGGAGGTGAAAATATGACAAACTACGAAATCACATTCATCATCAGTTCAATGCTTGACGATGCCAAAAGAGATGCAACAATTGAAACAGTTAAAGAAATTATTTCAAGCGATGGCAGCGTTGAGAAGGTAGATGTTTGGGGAATGAAGAAACTTGCATATCCTATTCAAAAGAAAGAAGAAGGATTTTATGTATTAGTTGAATTCAAGGCTAGCCCAGATTTACCAAAAGAACTAGATAGAAGATTAAGAATCATGGATGAAGTTGTTAGACACATCATTATCAACAAAGACGAAGAATAAAGGTAGGGGGTAAGTAATGAACAGTGTTATTTTAATCGGTAGGCTTACTAGAGATCCTGAGACTAGACACTCTGGTGATGGTCTTGCAATCACTCGATTTTCTCTAGCTATTGACAGACCTACTAAAAGTAAAAACGGTGAAAGACAAGCGGATTTCCCGAATATAGTTGTTTTTGGAAAACAAGCTGAAAACTGTGAAAAGTACTTATCAAAAGGCAGACTTGCTGCAGTACAAGGACGTATACAAACTGGTAGCTATACAAATAAGGATGGAAATAAAGTTTATACTACAGAAGTAGTGGCGGAAAGAGTACAGTTCCTTGAGTGGGGAGATGGACCTAAACAAGGATTCCCTTCTGATAATTATAGCAACGGTTTCAATAGCGGACAAAACGAATACCCAGAAAGCAATGCTAGTCCTGCTAGTTCTGCACCAGACGGATTCCAACAAATTGGTAATGGAGAAGAATTACCGTTCTAAACAATTTAATTATTTGATTCTTTTGAAAGGAGAACCAACATGTTTGACAAAAGAAGAGGCGGCGGCATGAGAAGAAAAAAAGTGTGCCAGTTCTGCGCTGAAAAAACAACTACAATAGATTATAAAGATACAGACACTCTTAAAAAGTACATTACTGAAAGAGGTAAGATTTTACCTAGAAGAGTAACTGGAACTTGTGCGAAACACCAAAGAGCAGTAACAACTGCAGTAAAAAGAGCAAGAATTATCGCACTACTTCCATATGTAGCTGAATAATTTCTAAGACCTTATATAAATATATAAGGTCTTTTTTTACAGTCTTTGATACTTTGCGGATATTATTTAAAGCTTTTGCACCGCCCGCCTTTCTATAACGTTTGAATTTAGCTAAGCAACGCAGGCAAAGGATACAATGCTATTAATAGCCACATTAAATCTACTACAATTAGTTTCCTAATATACATGAAAGGTACACATGATTTATGAAGTTAACTTTCTTTAAATCAATTAAAAAGAATAATAAAGGA
This sequence comes from uncultured Oscillospiraceae bacterium, assembly GCA_964370075.1. Classification (GTDB taxonomy): domain Bacteria; phylum Bacillota; class Clostridia; order Peptostreptococcales; family Anaerovoracaceae; genus CAYJHC01. The sequence continues at coordinate 23,240 of CAYJHC010000016.1, forward strand.
AGAAAAGTATCCAGTAATTTACTTGACCATTCTACTCAAAGAGTTATCTTAGGTACCTCTATTTCTTATACTCTAACCAGAAAGAATATTAAGAACCTTAACCTTAGAGTCAAATCTACAGGCCAAGTTGTACTCTCTGCTCCTTTTGGAGCGTCAGAGAAATATATTAATAGTTTTATGATTAGCAAAGCATCTTTCATAAGAAATGCTTTAGAGAAGTTTAACAGTTCTAGAAATGTTCCTCATGGAACTTCTTCATTTCACGATGGAGAAATCTATTATTTTCTCGGCAACCCTTACACTATAAGGTTACATAGTTCTAATAAAAGTTTTGCTAAACTAGAAGATAAATTTTTCCATATTTATTTGCCCGATATTAATAATATAGAAAAAAAGAATTCTTTGGTTTCAGCCTTCCTCTCAGCCTCTTCCAAAGAATTCTTTCTTACACTGTTAAAAAATATTTACCCTCTTTTTTCAGCCTATCAAATCCCTTTTCCTACGCTTAAGGTTAGGAAAATGAGAAGTCGTTGGGGGACTTGTTTCTATACAAAAAATTCAATCACCCTTAACACTAATCTAATGACTAAGCCTTTGCCAGCCATTGAGTATGTTATTGCCCATGAGCTGGCTCACTTTATTCAACCAAACCATTCTAAGGCTTTTTACTCCATTTTAGGCAATGTAATGCCTGACTGGAAAGAGAGAAAAAAACTTCTTTCTTAATACAAAAAACTAGTTTACGCTATTAATAATTTTCTGCTCTAACTTCAAAGTACGATTCCGGATGACGACATGCTGCACATACTTTAGGCGCATTTTTTCCAGTATGGAAGTGTCCACAGTTTCTGCATTCCCATAAAGTTTCACCATCTTTTGCAAATACTTTGTTTCCTTCAACATTAGCTAGTAATTTTCTATATCTTTCTTCGTGAGTTTTTTCAATAGCCGCAACTAATCTGAATCTAGCTGCTAACTCAGGGAAACCCTCTTCGTCTGCATCCTTAGCAAAATTTTCATACATATCAGTCCACTCATAGTTTTCACCTTCTGCTGCATGTAGTAAATTTTCAGCTGTATTTCCTAATTCCTCTAACTCTTTAAACCATAATTTAGCATGTTCTTTCTCGTTCTCTGCAGTATGCATAAAAATTGCTGAGATTTGTTCAAAACCCTCTTTCTTTGCAACCGACGCATAATAAGTGTACTTATTTCTTGCTTGGCTTTCTCCTGCAAATGCCGCCCATAAATTAGCTTCTGTTTTTGTTCCTTTGTATTTCATATTATCCTCCTTATTATATAAACCTTTAAAATATTTACATAGTTTATTTTGCCATCTCCTTAGTAATACCCATTTTTTCAATTTTCTCACAATTATTGGCTATTTTACTTTTTCAAGTGGCCTTTGGAAGTCTTTGTAATTTATTAACAATTCTATATTTCAATTACAGGGCAACTAAATCCAACTGCTTGCCTACAGCTATGTTAATATCCATAGCTCCCCTTAATTATTAATACATGGATTCTTCCTTTCACCCCTTGGCTTTTGATAGCAGTATAGTTCCTACAGATTTTCTCAGGGCTAACACAATCTTCACAAACGCCGGTGGCAGCGCAAGGTGTTTTTCTATCAAGCCTTTTGCTGTTTGCTGGAGCCGCCATAGTCTCCATTCTAAGTTGTGCCTCATCCAAATCTTTTACGATTTTATTTTCCCCACAAATAACTATAACTTTTTCAGGCCCAAACATCATCGCAGCAACTCTATTTCCTGTACCATCAACATTATATAACTCTCCCTCCTCAGTCAAGGCATTTGTGCTAGTTATATATGCATCTGAAGAAAAAGATTCTACAAATATTTTCTTCATTTCTTGTAGTGTAAGACCTTCTTTATATCTATCTAACACTTGATAATTCTCGTTCCTTATAAAGTCTACAACACCTGTTTCAAATATCGTCATTGAACCACCAAAGGAAACCACCGAGGTTTCAGGAACAATTGATTTAATCTTCTCAAATAGTTGCTTCTCATTTTCTATTAAATATCCAGTCATATTATTCTTTTCTAGTGCCTGAATGGTTCTTTCTATCCTTTTGTCATTTACAAACTCAACGTTTTTATCCATTATTCCCCTTTCATGTATATCTATCCTAGATTTAATATAAATAATCTTTAGTAAACTTAAAATCGATTATTTATAGGGTTGTATGCTCTGCCAGTATTGTTCAGCTTTGCTTCACAATGGCAGGTAGCGAATTTATATTAGACGAAGTCTAATATAAATAATCTTTAGTAAACTTGAAATTGATTA
>CAYJHC010000017.1:0-25346 GCA_964370075.1 uncultured Oscillospiraceae bacterium
ATAAAATTGGTGAAGAAATGATGGATCCAGAGGCTGATTATGATAAGCTTATGGCAGAGATGGGGGATTTACAATCCGAAATAGATGCTGCTGATGGATGGGATATTGACAGTAAATTGTATCAAGCTATGGATGCTCTTCAGTGCCCAGAAGCAGATACACCTATTAATATTTTATCAGGGGGAGAGAGGCGACGTGTGGCGCTTTGTAAGCTTCTGTTAGAAGCTCCAGATTTACTTTTGCTTGATGAACCGACTAACCATCTTGATGCAGAATCAGTTCTTTGGTTAGAGCAATTTTTAAAGACTTATCCTGGTGCAGTTTTAGCAGTAACGCATGATAGATATTTCTTAGACAACGTAGCAGAATGGATTTGTGAGGTGGATAGAGGACAACTATACCCATATGAAGGAAACTATTCAACTTATCTTGAAACGAAAGCTGCTAGACTGGAAGCACAAGGACAACAACAAGCAAAGCTTGTTAAGAGAATCAAGTCAGAGTTAGAGTGGGTTAGAAGTTCACCTAAAGCACGTCAAACAAAAAGTAAAGCTAGACTTGAGAAATTTTCGGAAATGGAAGCACAGGCAGCTAATGTAAAAGACGTAGACTTTTCAGATATTAAAATTCAAGTTGGATCTCGCCTTGGAACAAAGGTAATTGTTGCAGATAAAATCAACAAATCATATGGAGAGCGTGTTTTGATTAAAGACTTCTCTTTCTCACTTCCGCAAGGAGGAATAGTTGGCGTAATTGGGCCAAATGGGGTAGGAAAAACTACATTATTTAAGTCTATAGTTGGCTTAGAAGAACTTACAAGTGGCTCTTTGGAAATAGGTGATACAGTACATATTTCTTATGTTGACCAAAATAGAGAAGGGTTGGATCCAGATAAAACTTTATGGGAAGTAGTATCTGGTGGGAATGACTTTATTCAAGTAGGCAATGTGCAAGTCCCAAGTAGAGCTTATCTTTCGGGATTTGGATTTAAAGGTGCCGATCAACAGAAAAAAGCCAGCGTTCTTTCAGGTGGTGAGAGAAATAGGTTGAACCTTGCACTAACCTTAAAAGAGGGAGGAAATCTAATTCTGTTAGATGAGCCTACCAATGATTTAGACATTGCTACTTTATCTAGTTTGGAAGAAGCACTTCTTAATTTCCCTGGTTGCTCTGTTGTAATAAGCCATGATAGATTTTTCCTAGATCGTATTGCAACTCACATTATTGCTTGGGAAGGGACAGATGATGAACCAGGGAACTGGCACTGGCATCAAGGGAACTTTGAGTCCTATCAAAAAAATAGAATAGAGCGTTTAGGTGCTGAGGCGGCCAAACCTCGTAGAATGAAAAAGAAGCTAACGAAAGCTTAAACTTTACTACACTAAAACTTTAACTTTAAAGCTGGTTGTACATTGTGTCATGTACAACCAGATGTTAAAGGAATGGAATGAAGAAGTGTTAATTACTAACTATTAGTTAAATTTGAATTAGCTATGAGACGGATCGAAATGATTCGTCTTTTTTCGATTATACAAAAAACAGAGCAAAACTCTCGCTTCACTCTGTTTAGAAAGGCTTTATCAACAGCCCTTAATCATCACCGTTGTCGTGATGTTTTTTATTTTTTGATTTTTTACCTGTGTTACTTCTAGCAGGAGGTCGATGCTCAGAAGGTTTATCTCCACCTTTTTTATTTCTTTTCTCTCTTAATTTTTGTTCGTGGAAGGAGCCTTTGTTTTTAGAAGCCTCTTTGTTATGCTTTTTATCTTTCCCAGCAGAAGACTCATTATCACGATCTTTATTTTTCCTTCTAAAGCCATCTTTGTCTCTGCTACGATTTTTGTCTCTAAAACCATCTTTACTTTTATGGTTATCTCTGCCTCTTGAGCTTCCTTGTCCTTTTCTTCCTGAAGATTTTCTCCCTGAATCAGAAAAACGACGCTTTTCAATAGTGATAGGCTTTAGGTTCGCACGCATTGCATCGCTTTCAGCAAAAGCAAGACTCATTGCAGAAATGGCAATTTGATCAGGCGTGTATCCTTCCTCTTGTAGTTGTGCTAGCATTTCATCATATTTAGGAAGGGCAGTATCTGACAATGCTCTTCTCATGGATGATAGACTGCCAATTGAACTTTTTTGAGTAATGTCTGAAAAAGATGGTAACGCCATGGTCTTAATATTTGATTTTGTCTGGGAAGCTATGTCCATTAAAGCATTAATCTGTCTTCTGCTTGTACAAAGTGTTATAGCAGTTCCTGCTTTACCAACTCTTCCAGTTCTACCAATACGATGGGTATAATATTCAGCATTTTGAGGAAGATCAAAGTTAAAAACATACTCGACATCATTAACATCTATGCCTCTAGCAGCAACATCGGTAGCTACTAAAATAGAAGTTTTTCCGAATTTGAATCTATTCATTACATTTGTTCTTTGTGATTGCCTGAGGTCGCCATGAAGCCCGTCCGCTTCAATTCCTACAGTATTTAAATGTGCAGTTAATTCTTCGGCCATTTTCTTTGTATTGCAGAAAATAATGGCAAGGGAAGGTTCGTAATAGTGGAGAAGAATATCTAAGGCATCAAATTTTTGATTTGAAGGAACTTCTACATAGCTTTGCTCAATGTTTGATACTGTCATTGTTTTAGCTTTAGTTTTTAATATTTCTGGATTCTTTTGAAATTCTTTTGTAATAGCTAATATTCCTGGTGGCATAGTAGCTGAGAAAAGTATAGTTTGGCGCCCTTCGGGGGTATCTTTAAGAATAGTCTCCATATCTTCTTTGAAACCCATAGATAGCATTTCGTCGGCTTCGTCTAAAACTACCATTTTGATTTCTTCAAGCTTAAGAGTGCCACGACGCATATGGTCCATAACTCTCCCTGGAGTTCCTACTACAATATTGGCTTTTCTAAGTTGAGCAAATTGCTTATCTAAAGAAGCTCCACCATAAACTTCGGCTACCTGCATGTGCCCTGTGTGCTTTACTAGTTTTCTAATAACATCTGCAACTTGTTGGGCTAACTCTCTAGTAGGGCATAAGACTAAAGCTTGGGGAGATGATTTCCGATTTATACTTGGGTCAATTATTTCTGTTAGAGGTAAAGAAAAGGCTAGGGTTTTACCTGTTCCAGTTTGGGAACGACCAATTACATCTATACCTGTTCTAATTAAAGGGATTGCTTTACTTTGGATTTCTGTAGGATCAACAAAACCTAATTCGTCCATAGCTATCTGAATTTTGGGCAGTAGGTCAAGTTCCTTAAAAGTGATATTTGTCATTTTTCCTCGTTTCTGTTCTATATTTTAAAATATAAAAACGAGGAGCAATGTCCTCGTTTTTATAGTTTCGCGACTTCTTAACACGTAAGTATACCATGAATAAGGCTGAAAAGTCAAGGGAAATAAATTTATAATGACTATTAATTCACCATTCGAAAATTCATGGAATAGGGCTGATTGATACAAAAGAAAATTTGAATCTAAATATAAAATATGATAAACTTATTAAGTTAAATATAATAATAACAAAGTTTATCATAAATATAATAGGAGGAAGAATATGTACTGTAAAAATTGTGGAGCTGAAAGAAAAGAAGGTTCGCTAATTTGTGTGAAGTGTGGTGTTGGAGGAGAAATTTCTGTTGGAGAATCCATTGAGAAAGAAGATTCCCAGATAGTAGATGCTTTAAAAACTGAGGAAGATATGGTTGTGAAGATTATTGAAGAAGAAATAGCTCCGTTGACAGAAAGTTTAGAAGAAGAGTTGACTTCGGATGCAGAAACTATAGAAGGAGCTTCAACTCCATTAAAAAAATCTATAGAAGCTGAACAGGCAAATGTAGTTACCAGTGGAAATGAAAGTGAATGGGTAAGGATTCCAGAAGGAGCAACTGTAGAGGAGATGATAGAACACCCTGACAGATATCAGCCTGAGGGACAGGAAAATCCCAATAAAAGTGGAAATTCTTATCAGAAGAAAACTATGGAAGCGCCAACTCAAGAGAAAGATAATTGCCAAGGAGCAGCGCCAACTCAAGGGAAGAATAACTACCAAAGAACAGCACCAGCTCAAGAGATGAGTAATTACCAAGGAGTAGTGCCAACTCAAGGGGTGAACCATCAAGGAACAGCACCAACTCAAGGGATGAGTAACTACCAAGGAACAGCACCAACTCAAGGGATGAGTAACTACCAAGGAACAGTGTCAGCTCAAGGAATTAATAACTTCCAAGGGACAACACCATCTCAAAAGATAGATAATTTTCAGGGATCTTCACCTTTAGATAATAATCAATCATTTAAAGAGGCAACTCATAATTTAAAAGGCAGAAGAATGGTGTTCGTTACTAGTATTCTATTGATAATATTCGGAGGGCTGACAGTATTAAGCGACTTAGGGGAACTATCTTCAAGCGGTTATATGTCTTCTTCAAGCCTTTGGGAGTATGGGCTATTTTTACCTACTTGGTATGAAACTCTAATCACTTATATTTCTTTAGCCTTCGGATCGCTACAACTGCTATCAGGTATTTTAGGAGTGGTCAATTCTAGAAAACCAGAAAAGGCTACGGCTTTGGTCATTCTTTCAATAGTTATGATGGGGGTTTCAATTTTACCATTTATACCTAGTGTTATGGTTGACCCTTTGTTAGGAGCTGGATATCTATTTGGAGCTTTATTTACAGCAATACTCCCTGTACTATTGCTAATAGGTGCATTAGCCCTTAAAAAGAAGCAGTTTAAAACAAAATAGATATAAGTATGACAGGCAGGGTTGTAACTTGGATTATAATTAATAAAAAATAAGAATTCTATTGACATATGTGGATTTATATGTCAATATAGTAGGGTAGATATTTTATTTGAAGGGAATAGCAATGACAAGTATTAGAAATAACAAATTTTATTTTAGCTTTTACTTTAGCTTTATTAACAAGGTTAATAAGGTTTCTTTGCTATATGCCGCTAAATAATATATGTAAAAGTTAAATGAATTAAACATATATGCCTGAGGTTTGCAAGGAACCTCAGGCATTTTTTAATTTGAGTTACGTAAGTAAGATAGGAGAGTAAAATGATAATCGTATTAAAAGAAAATCAGGATAGGCAACAACTGGAAAATTTAAAGCAATGGTTCATAAGCCAAGGGTTAAATATTAGCATGACAGAGGGTGTAAATGATACCATTATGGGAATAATTGGAGACACTTCAGATGTTGATATTGATATCATCAGTTCATTAGATATTGTTGAAAGCGTAAAGAGGATACAAGAACCTTACAAAAAAACCAACAGGAAATTTCATCCTCAAGATACAGTTATTACACTGTCTAACGGAACTAAAATCGGCGGTGGAAACTTTGCAATTATGGCAGGGCCTTGTTCTGTTGAGTCTAGTGAACAAATATGTAGCGTTGCTAGATCGGTTAAAGAAGGAAATGCGACTATTCTTCGTGGAGGAGCATTTAAGCCAAGAACTTCACCTTATGCATTTCAAGGAATGGGAAGTGATGGTATAGATCTGTTATTAGAAGCTAAAAAAGATACAGGTTTACCGATTATTTCTGAACTTATGGATTTAACACAGTTATCACATTTTGAAAATATAGACATAATTCAAATTGGCGCAAGAAATATGCAGAATTTTACGTTACTTAGAGAGATTGGGAAGACCAATAAGCCAATACTACTAAAAAGAGGCTTAGCTAATACTATTGAAGAATTAATAATGAGTGCAGAATACATAATGTCTAGTGGAAATTCTCAGGTAATGTTGTGTGAAAGAGGAATAAGAACTTTTGAAACTGCAGTAAGAAATACTCTGGATATTTCAGCTATACCAGTTCTTAAAGAAAAGACACATTTACCTATTATCATAGATCCTAGTCATGCTACAGGGCATGCCAGATTTGTGCCTGATATGTCTATGGCAGCAGTTGCAGCTGGAGCGGATGGATTAATGATAGAGGTGCATAATGACCCGTCAAAGGCTTTATGTGATGGGCCACAGTCCCTGTCTCCAGAAGTATTTATTAATCTTTCTAAGAAGATACATGGACTAAGAGATGCCTTAAAAGAAATAAATAAAAATTAATTTGTCTAATGAATACTAGGAGGATGGAATCTAATGAAGAAGGTAGAGGTAAATGTATCAAAACCGTATAATGTAATTATTGGGGATGGGATATTGTCCAATGTTGGAAAACATATAGCCAAAGAAAAAAAGCCTTGTAAAGCAATTATAATATCTGATAATTCTGTAGAAGAATTATATGGGGAAGTAGTTGAAAAAAGCTTGGAGAACGAGGGATATACAGTACTTAAATTTATATTTCCACCTGGAGAAAAATCTAAAACTTTAAATGTGGCGATGGATATACTAAACTTTTTAGCAGAAAATAAAATTTCTAGGTCTGACATTTTGATAGCTTTAGGAGGCGGAGTCGTAGGTGATATCACAGGGTTTTGTGCAGCTGTATATCTTCGAGGGATTGCTTTCGTACAAATTCCCACAACTATATTGTCTGCGGTAGATTCTTCAGTAGGTGGAAAAACAGGAGTAGACCTTGTAGCAGGAAAAAACTTGGTAGGTGCATTTCACCATCCAATATTAGTACTATGTGATATAGAAGCATTTAAAACTTTAGAAAAGGATGTGTATAAAGATGGGCTTTGTGAGGTTATAAAATATGGATGTATTTTAGACAATGAACTATTCCAATTACTGTTAGAAGGTGACTTTGAAAGTAGAACTGAAGAAATTGTTGAAAGGTGTATTAGTCTAAAGGCTCAAATTGTTTGTCAAGATGAGTTTGACAATGGAATAAGGCAAATTCTTAACTTTGGACACACCATAGGTCATGCGATTGAAAGCCTAAGCGATTATTCGATTTCCCATGGTAAAGCTGTGGGAATAGGAATGTATATGATAGAGAAGGCAGCTGGCAGTGGCTTTCATATGGAAATAAAAGAAATATTAGAAAAGTATAAGATAGATATAGCCACTAATTATAAGGGTTTTGAAATAGCAGAAAAAGCAAAAAGTGATAAGAAAATAAGTGGAGATAGCATAAATCTTATACTTTTAGAAAAAATAGGAAAAGCAAAAATTGTTTCAATTCCTCTTGAGGATATAAAAGACTTTTTTGTAAAAGGAGAGCAGAGTGGATAGAATAATAAAACCAAAGAAATTAAAAGGTGATATAGAGGCCATCAGTTCAAAATCATTTGCACATAGGATATTGCTAGCAGCAGCCCTTAGTAAAGAAGAAACAGATATAGAGATAAATCATATTTCTTTTGATATTAAGGCTACTATTGAGACTATTAAATCTATGGGTGCAGAGGTTGTTCAGACAAACAGGGGAGTTCGAGTAATTCCAGGAAAGAAACCAAATAACTTAAAAGTTAATTGCAATGAAAGTGGAACAACTGGAAGGCTTGTATTACCTATTATGAGTGCAATATGTAGTGAGGGCTGCTTATCTGGAGAAGGAACATTATTAAAGAGGCCTTTTGAAACTCTTTGCAAAGCTATGGAAATAGGAGGGGTTACCTTTGACAGATATAATTTGCCAATTGCTTACAAAGGATTTCTAGAACCAGGAATATTTTCTATTGCAGGAAATGAGAGCAGTCAGTATATTTCAGGGTTAATGTATGCGCTACCAATATTAGACGGAAATAGCAAGATAGAACTTACAACGCAGCTAGAATCTAAAGGTTACATAGATATAACACTAGAGGTTTTAAAAATGTTTAATATCAATAGCGGATATGATATAACAGGAAAACAAGAGTACATTTCTCCAAAAAATATTACTGTGGAAGGGGATTGGTCAAATGCATCATATTGGATTTGCGCAGGAATAATGCCTTCAGGTTTAAATTCTAAATCTGTTCAAAAAGATAGGGTGTTTGTTGATATATGTGACAAAGGTGAAATTGATGGAAGAGAAATTCCTGACCTAGTGCCTGCACTGGCAGTTTACGCCACACAGAAAGATAATCCTACTAAGATTTACAATATCAAAAGGCTTAGAATTAAAGAAAGTGACAGAATAGAAAGTGTTTGTAGGATGATTGAAGGCTTAGGGGGTAAAATAAAGGCAGATGATAATCAAATGATAATTTACCCAAGCAAGTTAACTGGAGGAGTAGTTGATAGCTATAATGACCACAGGATAGTAATGGCAGCAGCAGTAGGAGCAACTTTTTGCAGTGGGGCAGTTACAATACTAAATAGCGAAGCAGTTAATAAATCTTATGGAACTTTTTTTGAAGATTATAAGAGATTAGGAGGAGAAGTAGATGTCGTGTAATTTTGGTGACAATATAAAAATTCAGATCTTTGGACAGTCTCATTCTGAAAACATTGGAGTTGTAATTGATGGCTTGCCTCCAAATTTTCAAATTGATATGGAGAAGATAAATGCATTTTTGAAAAGAAGGCAAGGGGGGAAAAGTTATTCTACCCAAAGGAAGGAATCTGATACCCCTAAGGTGATAAGTGGTCTTATTGATAATAAAACCTGCGGTTCACCCCTTACTGCATTATTTGAGAATAATAATACAAAGAGTAAGGATTATTCTAAACTATCAGACGTTCCAAGGCCTTCTCATGCTGATTATGTGGCAAGTATAAAGTATGAAGGAGCAAATGACATTAGAGGAGGAGGACATTTCTCAGGAAGAATGACATTGCCACTCTGTTTTGCAGGGGCAGTGTGCATGCAGCTTCTTGAGGAAAAAGGGGTTAAAATAGGTGGGCATATTCTTTCAATTGGAAGTATAGAAGATGAAAAGCTATCTCCTTTAGAAGTGAACTTTGAAGGTATAGATAAGGATTTTCCAGTAATAAACCTACAAAATAAGGAATTAATGATAGAAGAAATTTTAAAATGTGCGAAGGAAAAAGATTCTATTGGAGGAAGTGTTGAATGTGCGATTACTGGACTACCTATTGGAATAGGAACCCCTATGTTTAATGGGTTAGAAAATAAAATTTCTTCTGCAATATTTGGAATTCCTGCTATTAAAGGGATAGAGTTTGGAGCTGGTTTTGAAGCTTGCCAAATGAGAGGCAGTGCTCATAATGATTGTTATAGATACGAAGAAGGACAGGTTAAAATAAAGAGTAATAATGCGGGAGGCATTTTGGGAGGTATTTCTACAGGTATGCCTGTTATATTTAGGGTAGCAGTTAAACCAACACCATCAATATTTCAAGAACAAGACTCAATAAATCTTAAAGAGAAGAGAAATGAAACACTAATTATTGAAGGTAGGCATGATCCTTGTATAGTACCAAGGGTAGTACCCTGCGTTGAGGCTGCAGCAGCAATTGCAATTGCAGATCTTATATGTTTTGAATAACCCTAGATGTTTGGTGGCTTTGAGATATAAATGTGAATTTCGTAATATTTTAAAGAAGCGCTAATGATTATTTATAGAAAAATTTTTAAATTATTTTTTAGTATATATAGGAGGAAGTATGTTAAAGGTATTAGAAGAATCAAGAAAAAGAATTGATGAAATTGACAAACAGATTGCAGCATTATTTTTAGAAAGAATGGATGTGGCGCGCCAAGTGGCTAAGTTCAAGGAAGAAAATAAGCTAACTATACTGGATAGTGGAAGAGAAGGGGAGGTTCTTGCAAATGTAACTAGAGATATTCCAGATGATATGGTTGAATACATGAAATTGCTATATAACACTTTATTTGCAGTATCTAAGTCTTATCAAGAAATATGCATAGTTGGTAAAAGTGAAGTGGAAAAAGAAGTGGAAAAAACTATAGCGAAGGCAAAAAAAGCTTTTCCTAAAAGAGCCACTGTAGCCTGCCAAGGAATTAAGGGCTCAAATTCAATGACTGCTTGCAAAAAGATTTTTTCTGTTCCAGATATAATGTATATGGATAATTTTGATGCAATTTTTAAAGCTGTTGAGTCAGGACTTTGTCAATATGGTATGTTGCCAATTGAAAACAATTTGCATGGTTCTGTTACTGAGGTCTATGACCTTATGAAAAAACATAATTTTAAGATTGTAAGAAGTGTGAAGGTGAAAATTACACATACTTTGCTAGCCAAGAAGGGAGTAAAAATGAAAGACATTACTACAATTTACTCTCACCCTCAAGCAATTGGGCAATGTAGTGAATTTTTAGAAAGAAATCCTAAAATTAAAGTGGTTGAATATGACAATACTGCTACAGCTGCTGAATATGTTGCAACTATAGAAGATAAGTCAATAGCGGCCATAGCGAGTCAAGATTGTGCAAAGCTGTATGGCCTTGAAATGATTGATGATAATATTCAAAATAGCCATAACAACTACACTAGATTTATATGTATAGCAAAAGAAGGTGAAATTTATAAAGGCTCTAACAAAATAAGCCTTATGTTTACGCTTCCGCATAGTCCAGGAGCTTTGTATTCAATACTATCTAAGTTTACGGCTGTAGGAATAAATGTATCTAAGCTTGAAAGTAGACCTATTCCAGCAATGGACTTTGAGTTTATGTTTTATATAGATTTCGATGGAGACATAAGTGATATTGAGTCAAGAAGATTGCTAACACAAGTAGAGCAAAGTGCGGATGTATTCAGCTATTTAGGGAGTTATTGGGAAATATGATTTACGGATTGATAGGAGAAACGTTAAAACATAGTTACTCTAAGGAAATACATAATTTTCTTGGCAATAAAGACTATGAACTTAAGGAAATAGCATCAGAAGATTTGAATGACTTTTTAACAAAGAAAGAGTTCAAAGGAATAAATGTTACTATTCCTTATAAAGAAATGGTGATGAAGTACTGTAAGCTTTCCCCTCAAGCGGAGAAAATTGGATCTGTAAATACAATTATAAATAAAGATGGTGTTTTATATGGATACAATACTGATTATTTTGGATTTTTGGAAACTACTAAAAGGCAGGGTATAACATTTAAGGGAGAGAAAGTGCTTATCTTAGGAAGTGGTGGAACAGGAAAGACAGCAAAAGCTGTTATAGAAGATCAGGAGGCTAGGGAGGTAATAACTATTTCTAGAAGTGGGAAAGATACTTATCGTAGTGTTAACCAACACTACGATGCAGATATAATTGTAAATACCACACCAATAGGTATGTACCCTAATAATTCTGAACTGCCATTAGACACTTTTCCTTTTAAAAACCTAAAAGCAGTAGTAGATGTAATTTATAACCCTTTGAATAGTAAATTTCTATTACAAAGAAAAGATCTGATTTCTGCAGGCGGTTTACCTATGTTAGTGGCTCAAGCTTTGTATGCTCATAATTTGTTTTTTGATGTAGATATAGAGAATAAACTTGAGTCAGCAATCGAGTATTGCAATAGAATTTTTTCGAACTTTGTACTTGTTGGGATGCCAGGAGTAGGAAAAACAACTACAGGAGAGGCTCTTGCTAAAGCTCTTGGATTGAAGTTTGTTGATACAGATTTAGAGATTTCAAAAATAGAAGGGAGAACCCCTAAAGAGATTATTAAAAAAGATGGAGAAAATGCCTTTAGGGAGATTGAAGCCAAAGTTATTTCTTCTTTCACCAAAAAAGGAGGGCAAGTAATTGCTACAGGTGGAGGAAGTATTCTTCGAAAGGAAAATAGAATTGCTATGAAGCAAAATGGTAGAATAGTCTATTTACATAGAAAGCTAGAAGAACTTGCAGTAAAGGATAGGCCACTATCAAAAAATCTTGAGAAGTTATATAACGATAGACAAGGAATTTATGAGGAAGTGAAGGATGTGAAAATTTTGAATCCTGACTCAGTAGATGATGCTGTACAGCAAATTAGAAACTACTTTAGTGTATAAATAGTTTTGGAAACTGGTGGTACCTATAGAGCTATAGGAAACCTAATAGAAATGGAGGAGACAGGAGATAAAATGAAAATACTAGTCATTAATGGGCCAAATATAAATATGTTAGGAATTAGAGAACCAGAAATCTATGGAAAGGAAACCTATGAGGATTTAACTTTGATGATTGAAAAATATTGCATAGAGAACTCTCTTGAAGTTGAGATTTTTCAGTCTAACCATGAAGGCTGCATAATCGATAAAATCCAAGAAGCTTACGGAAAATTTGATGGAATAGTAATAAATCCTGCTGCTTATACACATACGAGCATAGGGATTCTTGATGCTCTTAAAACTGTAAACATTCCTACTATTGAGGTTCACATTTCAGATATATCTGCTAGGGAAGAATACAGAAAAAAATCTTATATCAGCCCTATATGCAAAGGAGCAATAATAGGGAAAGGCCTGAAAGGTTATATAGATGCAATTAATTTGTTGATTTGAAACATGTTCTTACTTATGTTAAAATATAATTGTTTGAGAAATGATATATAGGAGAAGTTATGATTAAAGTTAACAAAATTAAAAAGGTGCTGATTTTTATTTTCTTAATTGGAAGTGTAATAGGTCTTGTAGGATGTACAGAGCCTAACCCTTATGAAGGTACTTGGAAAACTACAAGTATTACAGTAGATGGTGTTGATAAAACCCAAGTTTATAATGGAGAATTAGATATAGAGTTAGAATTAGAGGTAGGAGAAGAACAACAAGAAGAAGCAGCTTCTGGAACTGGAACTTTGACAATTACAGGCTTACCTGGAAAAATCACATGGGGAGAAGTTGAAGAAGGGTTAGAAGTTACAGATGAAATGGGTATCAAAGTATTATTTACCTCTACAGAAGAAAATGTTTTAAACTTTGATTATAATGGTATTATGTATACTCTTTCGAAAGTAACTGAAGAATAGATGAAAAAGATAAAATCTTTATGGAGTATATTTATAACTTTTTTTAAAATTGGTGCTATGGCTTTTGGAGGAGGCTATGCAATATTACCGATTTTAGAAAAAGAATTAATTGAAAAAAGAACTTGGATTTCCAAAGAACAACTTGCTGACTTTTTTGCATTATCCCAGTGTTTACCTGGAGTTATTGCGTCTAATGTAGCGGTTTTTATTGGTTATGAAAGAGAAAAAAAGGCAGGGGGCATAACTGCTGCGATGGGTGTTGTGCTTCCTTCTTTTCTTATTATTTCAATTGTTGCAACCTTGCTAACAGAATATTCTCACTTGCAATCAGTACAAGACGCTTTTGTGGCAATAAGAGCCTGTGTCTGCGTTTTGATCATCAAAGCAATTGTTAACCTTTGGAAAAACTCTATTGTTGATGCCATAACGCTAGGCATATTCTTACTAGTATTTGTTGCCTCTTTATTTATAGATATTACTCCAATTATATATGTAATCATAGTTGCCCTGTTTTGCGTTATTCTGACGGCGGTTAAAGGGAGGAAGAAAAAATGATTTTATTAAAATTATTTTATGAATTTTTCCTTATTGGATTTTTTGCAATAGGTGGTGGATTAGCTACCTTACCTTTTTTAAATGAGTTAGGTATTAGAACAGGCTGGTTTACATCGGGAGAGTTAGCAGATATATTAGCTGTCTCAGAATCAACTCCAGGACCAATAGGGGTGAACATGGCTACTTATGTTGGCTATAAAGTTGTCGGAATTCCTGGTGCGGCTATTGCAACAGTGGCACTTATTTTACCATCGATAATCATTGCATTGATAATAATCAAAATCTTAAAGAGATTTAGTGGGAATAGGTTCGTAATTGGAACCCTATATGGTTTAAGACCAGCTTCTATGGGGCTGATTGGGGCTGCAGCGGCATATGTAATGCTAGCTACTTTTTTTTATGAAACACCTAGCGTGAGCAATATTATGGAAATTTCAATTAACTATAAAGCTTTAATACTGGCAGTAATAGTTTCAGTGTTTGCAATTTTTATTAAAAAAACAAAAAATATTCACCCAATAATTTATATTATGGTATCGGCAATAATTGGTATAATCTTTGAGTTTTCATTGTAGGAGGGAGTTTTATGTATAGCAGAAGAGTTCAATATTATGAGACGGATAAAATGGGAATAGTTCATCACTCAAATTATATAAGGTGGATGGAAGAGGCTAGAGTTGACTGGTTAAGAGAGGTTGATTTGTCTTATAAAATGCTAGAGGATATGGGCTTTCCAAGCCCTGTACTAGGTGTAAAATGCAATTACAAAAATGGGTTTCAATTTGATGATGAATTCTTTATTCAATGTAGACTTAAGTCTGTGGGAAGTGTAAGATTTGTAATTGGATATACTTTTACAAATGCAGTAGGAGAAGTGACTAATGAGGGAGAGACTGAGCACTGTTTTACAAATTTACAAGGCAGACCGATTTCTATAAAAAAAACCAATGAAAAAATTTACAATAAATTATTGGAACTAGCTGAGGAGAAGAAATAATTCTCCTCCTTATTAACATAGAGTTTATAGAGAGTAAACTCTTCCAGGATTATCTATTGTATAACCCTTTAGTTTTTCTAATCTTTCCCTAAAGTCTTGTCCTTTGATTACTTTCAATAATTCTTGAACCATTTCAGTTTCCCAAGCGTAATCAGGTATAATTAGGTCATAAGTTTCTATACATATAGGGATAAAGTCAAGATTAAACATGGTTGCTGCAGAATATATGCCCATTCCAACATCTGCTGATCCAGATGCGATCTGGGCAGCAACTGAAGTATGAGTTAATTCTTCTCTTTCATACCCATAAATATTTTTTGGGTCTAGTTGGCTTTTGCTATTTAAATAATCAAATAGTATCCTAGTTCCAGAACCTTTTTGTCTATTTACATAACTAATATCTTGGGAATAAAGGTCTTCAATTGATTGTATATTTTTAGGGTTACCTTTTTGTACGAGCAACCCTTGCTCTCGCCCTACGCATTCAACCAGTTTAACTCCTCCTTGAGGGAAAAACTTTTTGATGTAGGACTGATTATAGGAGCCATCTGCCTCATCTAGCAGGTGTATTCCTGCAATATGGGCTTCTTTTCTTTTAATAGCCATAATTCCTCCCATAGAGCCTGAATGGGAAGATGACATATATAGCTGGTTATTTGAAAGATGTAATATGTCAATTACCTCATCAATTAACGGGTCATGACTTCCAATGGCAACTAGAGATTTTTTTAGTTTAGAAAGAGGGCTAAAGAGTCTAATGTCTACCTTGCTTCCAGCTTCATAGCCTTCTCTCCCTTGTGGAACTTGTAAAATACCATCTGCCCTCATAAATGAAGTAACTACTCCAGCCCCTCGGCTTAGTGGAGATGCAATTAGCCTATTTTCCACATAACCCATTCGTACTCGAACAAATTCTTCATATTTAGTTCCAGAGTTTACTGGTCTAGAAAGAGTGGCCTCAATATAGCCATAGTTATCAGAAGAAGATTTTAGGTACTCGTCGATTAATGGCTTTAATAGTTGCTCGACAACGATGATTGCAGAAACTGGATAACCAGGAACTCCTAGAATAGGAATATTATTTTTGTGCCCTAGAATAGCAGGTTTCCCTGGCTTCATTGCTACTCCATGATATAGTACAGCACCCACTTCGTTGATAACATCATAGGAATAATCTTCTCTGCCTGCTGAAGAACCTGCATTTAGAATGACCATGTCACAAGTTGAAACTGCGTCTTTTACAGTAGCTTTAATATCCTCTTTTATATCTTTGCAAATTGGGTATGTTTTTGTATCGGCGCCCCAGCTATTTAGCATTGCAGAAAAGATGGAAGAATTAAATTCAATTATTTCTCCCTCACTTGGATTTTCTGATGGTGGTATTATTTCATCCCCCGTAGGAATCAGGCCTACTAAAGGCTTTTTAATTACATCTACATTTAGTATTCCCCCAGCTAGCATAGAGCCAATTGCAGCAGGAGTGATTTTAGAGTGTGAAGGAAGAATCATTTCACCAGCACAAATATCTTCTCCAATTTGCCTAATATGCTGCCAAGGAGTTGCAGCGTTAAAAATTTTAATTCTTCCATTATCAAGATGGACTAAATCTTCAACCATAATTACGGCATCGCATTCTTTTGGAAGTGGATCTCCTGTGTCGAGAACTATATAATCGTCTTCGGATAACAAAATTGGAGTTGTTTCAGTTGCCCCGAAGGTGATTTTGGAGTTAACCGCGATTCCATCCATAGCACTGGCATGGTAGTGGGGAGCAGATATTTTTGCATAGACTGCAGAAAATGTAATTCTGCCATAACTATTTTTAACTGATATTTTTTCTTTCTTGCCAGAAAAACCTTTTTCAATTAGGGTTTCTTTATAAGCCATCTGGGCTTCTACTAAGGGTATGTTAGTTAAATATTTAAAACTCATAGATTATCTCCTTTATCATTATTTGCATGCATTATGTATTTATTTGCAGCATATATATCTGCATTTATAAGTAAGTAAATTATGAATAACTTTCTATTGATATATATATACAGTTACTTGAGTATTTTGGGGTAAGCCTTCGCTATTCTTAGGAATTACAAAATAACCATCTGTGCCTGCGAGTGTTGTAATTAAGCCAGATTTAGTTCGGACAGGTGTTACTTCAATTTGATTATTTTTCCCTTTTCTCATTGTAACACCAACACATTGAGCTCTTCCATGATTTGACTCAATCGATTCAGTTAGTATTCCTGTAACTTCTTTTCTTGTTTGGAGAAGAGAGAATTTTGATTCTAATAAATAAGAAACTATTAATTGAGTCACATAGAAGGCAGCTACAGGATGGCCAGGAAGCCCTATTACTGGAGTGGAATTAACATTTCCTAAGATGGTAGGCTTTCCTGGTTTTAAGGCTATACCATGGGTAAGAATTTCTCCTTTTTTTTCGATAACCCTACAAGTTGCATCTTTAGTACCTACGCTACTACCACCAGAAATCAAAACAATATGGCATTTAGAAAGGGCCTCATTTAAAGTATTTTCTAATAGGTATTCCTCATCTTTTATTATTCCGTAGTTTATAAAGGTTGCACCAAAAGAGGCTACAGAAGTAGCAAGTAGGCTGGAATTTACATCCCTTACTTGACCATCAAGAGGTGTGCTCTCTATAGGAACTAATTCGTTTCCTGTGGAAATGATACCTATAACTGGCTTTTCTACAACTGGAACACTGCTATATCCAAGGGCAGCTAAAGCTCCAATGTCATGGGAGGAAAGAATTCTTCCTTTCTTTAATACAATTTGGCTTGGTTTCACATCATCTCCTTTAAAGACAATATTTTGTCCAGGAGCAGTAGGCTTTAGTATGCCTATTGTTCCGTCCTCATAGTCCTCACTATATTCAATCATCTGAACAGAGTCAGAATTAGTGGGGATTTGGCCTCCTGTAGGAATTGGAGAACATTCCATGTATGAAACTTCAAAATCTACTTTTTCGCCCATGAATACTTCTTTTGTTTTTGATAAGATGGCAGGTATGCTATCACTACAACCAAATGTGTCCGAAGCAATTAGTGCAAAGCCATCTACTGTTGACCTATTGAAAGTAGGAACAAATTCATTGGAAATAATATTCTGACTTAAACTCCTTCCTAAAGCGTCCAGTAGGGCAACATTTATAGGAGGAAGCTTTTTTTTATTAAAATTTTCTTCAATTATCTGATATACTTCTTCTATACTTTTTAATGTTAACATAATATAAATTATGACGATTTTAAAATGGCCATAAACTCCTTTCCTTAATTGGGAATACTCTCTAAATATAATTATTATTTACCTAAAGTGACATATCATTATTTATTAAAATACATATAATAAATTTCTATATATTGATTTTATTATATTTTGACTGATGTATCAAGGAATTTTGAATAGTTAAAGGAGAATGGATAAAAAATTGACAAAGTTTTTGTTGCATGCTATCATAATAGAAGTTCACTTTGAAAAAGCTTGTCTAAGGCGCTTGGTTCGCTATGATATCTTTTCGATAGGTTAGTCTAGAAATGGATTTGCCTTACATATTACAAAAAGTGAGATAGTTTTAAATTATAGACACTTTAAGCTTTAAAGCATAGCTTAATTGTACTATTTAACTTCGACTATTTTGTAATAAGTGATCGAAGTTTTTTATTTAAAATGATTTTCATATTACAAAAAGGAGAGAGCATGAAGAAAATTACTATTGTATTACTAACATTAATCCTAACAATGGGATTAATAACAGGATGCGGTTCAGATGAGGCACAGGGAGATGGATCTACATTAATGATGGCTACAACAACAAGCACAGATGATACGGGACTGCTTGATTATTTAGCACCAATCTTTAACGAAGATACTGGATATGTTCTAGAGCATACTGCAGTAGGGACTGGAGAGGCTTTAGCATTAGGAGAAAATGGAGACGTTGATATTGTATTTGTACATGCAAAGGCAAGTGAAGAAGAATTTGTTGAGAATGGTTATGGAGTTGAAAGAGTTCCAGTAATGTATAATGACTTTGTAATTGTTGGGCCAGCTGATGGTGTTGCTCACACTGATGATATTGAAGCAGCATTTAAAGAAATAAATGATAATGGATATACATTCTACTCTAGAGGAGACGATTCAGGTACTCATAAGAAAGAAGTTCAAATCTGGGAAGAACTTGGAATTGATCCTTCGACAAATGAGAACTACAAAGAGTCAGGACAGGGAATGGGTGCTACTATCACTATGGCAGCTGAAGATGGAGCTTATACATTAACTGATAGAGGAACTTGGTTAAAAATGCAGGCTGATGCTGAGACAGAAAATGATTTGGTAATAGTTTGTGAAGGTGCTGATGATTTATTAAATCAGTATGGAATTATTGCTGTTAACCCAGAAATGTATGAAGATGTTAACAATGAAGCTGCGGAGGCATTCATTGAGTGGATAACTTCAGAAGAAATTCAAGAATTAATTGGTGAATTTGGTGTTGAAGATTATGATGAGCCACTATTTTTCCCAAATGCAGGAACTGATAGTTAATTAGAATGCTTTTAGACTAGTTAAAAACTAGAGCAAAGTTCTTGTGAAATATTTAGTTGAAAACTATTTGAAAAACTGTTGCTAAAAAATAAAGCAGCAGTTTTTTATAATTAAGCTTGTTATTGCAACTGAAGCATGTATTATATGAATAGAATTATGTAATATAAATATAAGGTGATTATTACGTAAGTGATAAATGAGATATGGTGTAAGGGAATTTTATGATGAATTTAGAGAGTTTAGCAGAACTGTTTTTTGAAGGCGGAATATTTAGTGCCATTAAGGTTACTTTTATTATGGCCTTCTTCTCTACAGGAATCTCTGCTATTGTTGGAATTTGGCTAGGCCTTTTACTAGAAAGACATCAATTTCCAGGGAAAAAAATAGTTGTTAGAATTAATAGAACATTGATGGGAGTACCCCCAGTTGTAGTCGGATTAGTTGTCTACATGTTAATTATGAATAGAGGGCCACTGGGATTCTTAGATATGCTTTTTACCATACAAGGGATGATACTGGCTCAGACTCTAATCATTACACCGATTATATGTGGAATGACGTATTCTAGCGCACTTAGAATTGCACCACAAGTAAGATATTTTGGAAAGTGTATTGGGGCGCAAGATAAAGAAACTAAGAAATTAATAAGAAAAGAGCTTCATAAAGAGCTTTATTTTGCAATTGTTACAGGATTTGGTAGAGCAATAAGTGAAGTTGGAGCTGTAATGATGATAGGTGGAAATATTCTTAATGAAACTAGGACAATGACAACTGCTATTTCTTTGCTTAAAAGTCAAGGGATATTTTCTGAGGGTATTATTCTTGGGGTAAGCTTGCTAGCTATGGCATTTGTTTTACAATGGATAGCAGACTGGCTGCAGAAAGAGAAGGTGCAAATTGATAATTACTAATTTAGAAAAGCAACTTGGATCTTTAAAAATTAATATTCCTAAACTTGAATTTGAAAAAGGAAAAATTCATGGATTGCTTGGGGGAAATGGTTGTGGGAAGTCTAGTTTAGCAAAAATGATAATAGGAGAAATGGCAGCTGAAGAGGGACAAGTAGACTTAGAAGGTACAGATAGAAGCAAATTGACGTTAATGTCTCAAAGGCCATACATGCTTCAAAGAACAGTATATGAAAATATTATTTACCCATTACAAATTAAAAAAATGAAAATTGATGAAGAAGAAATTGATATGTTGTTGAAAAAAATAGGCTTGCTTGATAAGAAGAATCAATATGCTAGAAGTTTATCTAGTGGCCAGCAACAGAAACTATCTTTTTTACGTGCGTTAATTTTCAAACCAGAGATTATTATTGTAGACGAAACTCTTTCTAATTTAGACCCAGAAAGTCTTAGATACTTTGAAGAGTGGATATTGGATTGGCAGAGTAAAGAGAAGGTGACATGGATAATTATTAGTCATCAGCTAGTACAGATTAACAACCTTTGTGATCAGGTTCACTTCATGAAAGAAGGAAAAATTCTTGTTTCTGGAGAAAAAGATAAAGTGCTGTTTGAATCAGGCTCTGATGAAGTCGAAAAATATATTCAGTATCAGATTATTTCGGATAAAAAATAGAGTAAGACTGATTATAGAAATTATGATAGCCAAATAAATTATAAAGAGATAATTCGAAACATTATTATAGTTCATCTAAAAGTAATTAAGTTTGAGCTAAAACAAGAAGTTTAAGCTATAGGGCAGGAAATAAACTGTCTATAGCTTATTTTTATATGAAAATTTTTACAATTTTCACATCTTATAGTATAATGAGGTTAAAATATAAGTGATTAAAGGAGGAAGGTACTTATGAAGATTAAATTTTGCGGAGCAGCTAAATCTGTTACTGGATCTTGTCATATGTTAATTACTGAGAAACACAAGGTTCTCTTAGACTGCGGTCAATTCCAAGGGGGAAAAAATATAGAACAAGAAAACTATGAAGAGTTTCCATTTGATCCTAAAGAAATTGACTGTGTAATATTAAGCCATGCGCATATTGATCATAGTGGAAGAATCCCTTTGCTTGTAAAGAGAGGCTTTACAGGTCAGATTTACTGCACAGATGCTACAGCAGATTTATTAGAAGTTATGCTTAAAGATAGTGGATATATACACGAAAAAGAAGCAACTTGGAAGAACCAAAAGGCAATGAGGGCAGGGAAACCACTAGTTGAGCCTTTATATACCTTTGAAGATTCAGTTAAAGCCCTTAAGTATGTAGTTCCTGTACTATATGACCAATTAATAGAAATTAACGATGAAATGAAAATTGTTTTTAATGATGCTGGCCATATATTAGGCTCTGCTATTACTGAAATTTGGGTAACAGAGGGAGAAAAAATCACCAAAACTGTATATTCTGGAGATTTAGGTGTGGCAGATAGGCCAATTCTTAGAAATCCAACCATTATAAAGAAAGCAGATAATGTAATAATGGAAGCGACTTACGGAAATAGATTGCATCCAGAAGCTTCTTGTAGTGTGGATAGGCTTATTGAAATTATAGTTGAAACAAAGAATAGGGGAGGAACAGTTGTAATTCCTTCATTTGCAGTTGGAAGAACTCAAGAATTAATATACCAATTAAATAGAGTCTATGAGGAAAGGGAAGATTTACAAAAAGAATTGAAGGATGTCTTTGTTTATATTGATAGTCCTATGGCTACTACAACAACAGAAGTATTTAGAAAAAATGCCCAAGTTTTTGACGAAGAAACTAAAGCATATATTTTAAAAGGGGATAACCCTTTAGATTTTAAAAATCTTAAATTTACAAGAAGTGCAGTCGAATCACAAGAACTTAATACTAACAAAATGCCTAAGATAATTATTTCAGCTAGCGGAATGTGTGAGGCTGGTAGAATTAGACACCACTTGAAACACAACCTTTGGGATAGCAGAAATAGCATAGTGTTTGTAGGGTATCAGGCAGAAGGGACTTTAGGCAGGTTTATTTTAAGTGGAGCGAAGGAAGTTAATCTGTTTGGAGAAGTAATTAAGGTAAATGCCCAAATTCACAATTTGGAAGGATTTTCTGGCCACGCAGATCAGAATGGGTTATTACATTGGCTTAGTGGCTTTAGGACACCTCCAAAGGAGATATTCTTGGTACATGGAGAAGAACAGTCAAAAATTGATTTTGCAAAAAAAGTAAAGTCTGAACTAGGCTATGATACGAAAGTAGTGGAAGGTTATATCGAATGTGATTTATCTAGTAATATTACTGAATTAAAGTCTGCTGTGGAAGAAAGAATAACAGAGAGAGAAATTGAAAATTCAAGAGCTAAGTTGGCGGGAATTCATGATTCTGTAGAGAGTATTATCTATAACTCTCAGCTGGTAATGAACAAGAATGTGCCGCCAGAAAAGATGGTAGAAATAAACAATCAAATACTTGAATTAGAAAAAAGCCTAATTAATCTAGGATCAAAAATAACAGAAGACTTATAAAGAAAAAACTGTTGTTTTGTGCAAGGAGATTTATTAACAGTAAAATAATGGCTTTATAGAAAGAAAAAATAGCTGTAGACTACAATTGAAGAAATAGATAAAATTAAGAGAAAAAAGCAAGTTGGAATTAAATTTCAGCTTGCTTTTTTAATTTTTCTAAACAAAGGCTTAATTGAGCAATAGTTAGGAAAAATATTAACTCTAAAGACTGTAAAGTAGCAAGAATAGGCAGAAAACTATTGCTAATCCTTTGAAATTACGATAATCACCTTTCCCCCTTCTTTATCAATAATTACACTTTGATCGTTGATAAATTGGTTGCTAATACCCACAGGATAGGTGTTTGTCATTGTGTAATTGGATAAAGTGTATTTTGCTCCTAAAATGGAAAGATTATTTACTTTTTCATTGAAAGAGAAAATAGAAAAATATTTTCCTTTCACTTCCTGTGGCAGAATAATATGATTTTTGGGAGTGACAAAAACTAGATTGTTTGCATTGCCTAGAAAGCAGGTAATCTTTTCTGAAGAATAGTAGGCCAAGTTTTGAATTACAGCTAATGTATGGTCAATTCTTCCGCCCATACCTCCAATAACTAGAATTTCATCACAGCCCTTTTCAATTGCAAATTCAATGGCTAAAGCTGTATCTGTTAAATCTTTTTCAGAGGGGTGAGGAATAACCTGGATATCAGGATGAAATTGAAGCGCTTTTTCTAAATTATCTTTATTAAATGAATCAAAGTCTCCTATTAGAAAGTCAGCTTTAATTTTTTCTTTCATAGCTAAGTTTAGCCCGCCATCTGCACAAATTATCAATGACTTTTCTAAGTCCCAATTTGAAAAAATCAAGGCATCCTTAATTGTTCCTTCAAGATAAGAACATATTATTACTGATTTATTGTATTTCATAACACTTGTATATTGTAATTACTCATCAAATGGGTAAAGAATATACTTTTCCTTTCTCCCTATGATTTTTCTCGCATAAGGTCGGTCATTTGTAAATTTAAAATTTCGTGTGTACCTGTATTCCTTTTTTGCCTTAAGGATTAGGCAAAGGATATATACCCATTGAGTTGAATTAATGGGCATACCCTCTGTTTATTTGAACTTACTTCTATATAAGTTATCATTATTTATAAAATTTTTCAATTAAAATAATTAAAAGATCATAGCTAAAAATAAACTGCTAAGAATAATTAGAAATAAACT
Source organism: uncultured Oscillospiraceae bacterium (assembly GCA_964370075.1). Lineage (GTDB taxonomy): Bacteria > Bacillota > Clostridia > Peptostreptococcales > Anaerovoracaceae > CAYJHC01. The sequence continues at coordinate 23,589 of CAYJHC010000017.1, forward strand.
ATTGATATTAATTACCCTAAGGCTATTGATAGAAATAATATTTGTTGTATACTAATTACGGAAGTTAATTGTTTTAGAGAAACATAAACAGTAAGAGGGAAATATGGAAAGAGAAAAGATAATTATAGCGTTGAAAGATAAAGTAGACCCAATATTAGAACAACACCATGGTGGGGCAATATTGACATCTTATGAAGATGGAGTAGCTTGGGTAAAGTTAACTGGTGCCTGTGCATCATGCCCTTCAGCACAAGGCACAATGGAAGATATAGTTAAGAGCATATTAATGGAAGAAATTTCAGAAATAAAAGATGTAAAATTAGACAATAGCGTAAGTGAAGACTTGCTAGAAATGGCTAGAAAGTTATTGAAAAAATAGGCATGTAAGATAAAATGGAGCATTGTGAAAAACGGATTTATTAAATTTATTAAATTGTGTCAAAAGTTTGCAAAATTTATTTAATTTATGCTATAATAACAATGATAAGAGATTTAGTGAATGTAAAATGGCTAGTTTAGCCAGGAAAATGTAATATTAGTTTAATGATTTCGTAAGAAGGAGAAAAAAAATGTTAATGACAGGAAAAGAGTACATCGAAAGTTTAAGAAAACTAAAAACAAGGGTTTATATGTTTGGTGAAGAGATTGAAAACTGGGTAGACCATCCAATTATTAGACCTTCAATCAATTGTGTAGCAGTAACATATGATGCGGCACAAGATCCTGAATATGCAGACTTAATGACTGCAAAATCAAGCTTAACAGGTGAGACTATTAACAGATTTACACATCTTCATCAAAGCACTGATGATTTAAGAAAAAAAGTTAAAATGCAAAGAATGCTAGGACAAAAAACTGCGTCATGTTTCCAAAGATGTGTAGGAATGGATGCGTTTAATGCTGTTTTTTCAACAACATATGAAATTGACCAAAAACACGGAACAACTTATCATGAGAACTTCAAAAACTATCTAACTTATGTTCAAAAGAATGACATTATTGTTGATGGAGCAATGACTGACCCTAAAGGTGATAGAGGACTATCTCCTTCGAAGCAAGCTGATGCTGATCTTTTCTTAAGAATCGTTGAAAGAAGAGAAGATGGAATTGTTGTTAGAGGTTCAAAGGCTCACCAAACAGGTTCAATTAACTCACATGACCACATCATCATGCCTACAATGGCAATGGGTGAAGATGATAAAGACTATGCTGTATCATTTGCTTGCCCTTCAGATGCTGAGGGAATCTATATGATTTATGGTAGACAGTCTTGCGATACAAGAAAATTAGAAGAGGGAGCAGACATTGATCTTGGAAACAAAGAATTTGGTGGACAAGAAGCATTAGTAGTATTTGATGATGTATTTATTCCAAACAATATGATCTTCTTATGTGGAGAGTATGAATTTGCAGGAATGATGGTAGAGAGATTTGCTGGGTATCACAGACAATCATATGGTGGCTGTAAAGTTGGTGTAGGTGACGTAGTTATTGGAGCTGCAGCATTAGCGGCTGACTATAATGGAGCACAAAAAGCTTCTCACATTAAAGATAAGTTGATTGAAATGACTCATTTAAATGAAACTTTATTCTGTTGCGGAATTGCTTGTTCAGCAGAGGGATATGCAACTGCAGCTGGAAACTATCAAATCGATTTACTATTAGCAAATGTTTGTAAGCAAAATGTAACAAGACTTCCTTATGAAATCGTAAGATTAGCTGAGGATATTGCTGGTGGACTTATGGTAACAATGCCAG
>CAYJHC010000018.1:0-24451 GCA_964370075.1 uncultured Oscillospiraceae bacterium
ACTGCAAATAATTTTCTTAAATTCTTTTTCATTCTCTTCTCCTCTACTACTTCTTCTTTTTCTTTTTCTTCTTGCTCTAACTTTAAGAATTCATAACTTTGTATTAATTCATTAGTAGTTATAATTTTTTCTCTGTTTTTTAACTACAAGCTAATAATATACTACCAATGTTAAATCTAAATGCTTATTTACCTTAAATCTATGTAAAATAGTAAAAGTTTAGATGTAATACTAAATGATTATTTTGTCGTAACAATTTTATTTATATCTTTATCCTTTAATTTCAGTTATAATTAAAGCGAAGACAAACTTAATCACACAGTTAAACATAATTTCAAAGCTAAAATATAATTAAATATAAATTTTAAGGGAGGGTTTTATGAAAGTAAAAATAAAAAAGTTATTTTTAGATTTATTCATAGTTGCCATTGGTTGCTTTATTACTGCTTTTGCAACAACTGCTATTTTAAGGCCTAATGGTTTAACTGTTAGTGGTATAACTGGCCTTTCCATCACTATAGAGAGTCTAATAAATATTAGTTACATATATATCTACTACATAATTGTATTTATAATTTTAATTGCAACTCTTATTTTATTAGGAAAAAAAGAAACAGGAAAAATAATTTTCCTTGCAGTTCTTTTTCCAACTTCCTTAGAACTCTTTGAAATATTAAACATCAAAGTTATTATTTCAGAACCACTCCTCGCAATACTTGCATATTCTATTGTAGCAGGTATCGGTATTGGTCTTTGTTATAGAAGAGGGTTTGCTTATGGCGGAAGTGATTCTATTGCTAAAATTATTCAAATCAGAGTAGTACCCTTTATATCTTTAGGAAATATATTATTAGCTCTAGATTTAATTATTCTTTCTACTGCAGCAGTAATACTTGGGTTAGAAATTGCTCTATATGCAGCACTTACTCAAATAATATTAGTTCGAATTATTGACTATGTTTCCATAGGCCTTGGGATGACGCTATACAAACTAGAGATTATTTCTTGTAAACATGTAGAAATTAGTCGTCATATATTAGATGAAATAGGACGCGGAGTTACTAAAAAAACTATTACCGGTGCATTTACTGATGAAGAAAAAATTCAGATAAGCTGTGTTTGCTCCCCAAAAGAATCAGCAGAAATCAGAAAATTTATTATTTCAACAGATAAAGGAGCATTTGTAGAAATCATCCCTGTTTATGATGTTTGGGGTGGAAGAGGTAAGAGATTTAAAAAACTCTATTAAATCTACATATCTATCGGATACTTAGGCTTAGTGCATAAGTATAATTTGTAAAGACTAAGACCTTTATGCTTTTTTCTTGTCAATAGAGCATCCGCAGACTTTGTGGCTTCCGAAATTAAATAGAGCCTAGGCAATTATATACCTAGGCTCTATTTTTAGTTTAAATTATAATCATTCTATTCTTCGTCATCTGGAAGTTTAACATCTTTAAAATGTGTGTCTGCTATTACTGCATCTGCAATATTCTCACAATAATCTCCTATATTTTCAATATTGTGAATTATCTCTGTATAGATTACAGTGGCAGCAGGAGCACAAATATTATCATTTACACGCTTCATATGTTGTTTCCTTAAGTCTTCTTCCATTTTATCCATTTCTTTTTCATAAGACTTAACTCTGAATGCTATGTCTTCATTACCTGTTTCCAATGCAACAAGTGACTCTGTAACCATTTTCAATCCTAGGTCATAACACTCATATATTTCTGCACAAGCTTTATTAGACAAATCATATTTTTCTTTAGTTCTTTCTTGGGCCAATTCTACAAGATTTTCACAAGAATCTCCTATGTGCTCAATATCGGAAACTATATGTAACATGCCAGAAATTCTTTCTTTTTGAGTCTCTGTAGTATTGTCTGTTGCCAATATAGCTGCCAAGTAGTCTGCTGTCTTCTTTTGTAGAATATTTAAGTTATCTTCATCTTCAAAGACTTCTTTTATTGCACTTTCATCTTTTTCAAGTAAGGCCTGCCTTGATCTTCTAACCATTCTTTCAGCAATTTCTCCAATCCTAAAGATTTCTTTAAAAGCTAAATGTAAAGCAAAAGTTGGGCGATCAACAACATGGAAATCTAAGTAAGCTGGCTCTGAAGGTAGCTTTTCTAAATCTTTTCCAGGAATAAGCTTTGTAACAATTTTTACTAATACAAATATGAACGGTAGCCATAAAACTGTAATAGTAATATTAAAGAATGTATGTGTATTTGCTATTTGTCTAGCAATGACTTCTAATTCTGGCCCTGATGGCGAAATAAAAGTAACAAACTGGACAATTTGCGGAATAAACCAAATGAATAGTAAAGTTCCTGTTAAGTTGAAAATAACATGGGATAATGCAGTTCTCTTTGCATTTATTGATTGCCCAATAGATGCTAATAAGGCTGTAATTGTAGTACCTATATTATCACCAAATAAAATTGGAATAGCTCCTTCTAATCCTAGAATGCTTGTTACTCCATCTGGGCCTGCCGTTGATGCAAGGTTCTGAAGAACTGCAATTGTTGCAGAACTACTCTGTACCAGTACTGTCATTAACGTACCTACCGCTACACCTAAAATAGGAACATCTTGAACTTGTTGCATCATATCAACAAAGACTGGAAGTTCTGCTAATGGCTTCATTACATCTCCCATAGTGTTAATGCCTATAAATAATAGTCCAAATCCAAACAGTACCTGCCCAATATCTTTTACTTTTTCAAATCTTACTAAGAAGAAATACATTACAAACCCAATAAATACTATGGCCCAAGCATAGTCACCAATCTTAAAAGCTATTAACTGAGCTGTTATTGTAGTTCCTATATTTGCACCCATAATTACACTTATTGCCTGTGGCAACTTCATCAGTCCTGCACTTACAAAACCAATTACCATTACTGTGGTAGCACTACTGCTCTGTAGAACTGCAGTTGCCAAAGCTCCCGCCAACACTCCAATTATTGGATTTCTTGTTAACAGAGCTAAAATATTTCGCATTTTATCCCCTGCTGACTTTTGAAGACCATCACTCATCATATTCATACCAAATATAAATACTGCAAGTCCACCTAAACACGTTATAATAATTTGATGCGTTTCCATTATTTCCTCCATAAATTAAATCAAAATGGCTAATCTATTATTAAATTTTTTCAATAACTTTCCACCTCATTTATTTTAACACAAAACTCACTTTTTCGTTATAATAATTTTGTGAATTTTATGTGTTTTATTATGGGCTTTTCGGCTTTCATAGTTTATTATACTCGCATAGATTCATTCTTTCTTTACTCCAAATATACCCGCTCCCCATTTACACCCTTTAAAATTTCACTTTCGATAGCTTTTAAATTCAAATCTCCAGATTGAACAGTATTATTAATTATAACTTTATTTGAATATATTAAAATATCTTTCATCCCCTTATAACTGCAGTCTCCTAAATCAAAAATAATTTGTGTAAATTTTTTAGTTTTTCTTATACAATCACACATTAAAATCAGTTCCTTTACACTAATAAAAAAAATAGGGTTTTCTATTTTATCAAATTTAAACTTATATACCGAAGTATCAATCTCCTCGATGAATTCATTAATACTATATGAAATTCCGTCCTTTTCTTTAATAAAATAGAAAAAAAATCTTCTCAAAGTATTCTTATTACTTGAAAATTCCCCTTCATTCCACCTTTTCAAGCTAATAACTAAAGTTTTCTCTGTATTTTCTATATTTCTAATCTTTTTAATAAGTTTTTTTTCCTCTCTAAAAAGAATTGCTGATATTACATTTGTATTTTCTAAATCTTCTGCAAATCCTTTAGCTGTTTTTTGAGAATATAGCATAATCTTGCCTTCAGCAATTATGGTTTTTATACTATCAAACTTGGATAGTACTGTTTTTTCTTTTAAAACTTTGTTAACTTGATTATCCTCAACAGGGATCTTATCGACCAAAAAAATGATTGGTTTATTTTTAATTTTGTCTATGATTTTAGTATCTGTTGTTATTAAATTACCTATTGCCTCCCTCCACTCCAGAATTAATAAGTCTACATCAGTAAAGTTCAAGTATTCTTCAATTTGATTGTTCTTTATACTTTTTGTATAAACTCCTAAATAATTTTCTTGAATTAGTCTTTTTAACTCTTTGTCATACTCATCTGAAGCTATTATTCCTATAGTTATATTTTCCATACTTACCTCAATCACAAATACTCTTAATAATGATTATTTGCTATCCTTTCTTCCTTTGGTAACCGCAAAGGCTCGGTCTTAAAGCATCAAAACGCTTAAGTCTATAGACTTTGATTATTAACTCTTATAACTTTCCACTCTCAAGCTAAAAAAGAAAACAGAAAGACTCCTTGGAGGCTTTCTATTTTCTTTTTAATTTTATTCATCTCTCTCTAGTGCTTCATTTCATAATCAAAACACTAAATCCGATAAATCTTTCTATACTACATAAATGTAATATATTATTTTTTTGCTTTAATTGCTGCTTGAGCTGCTGCTAATCTTGCTGTAGGAACTCTAAATGGTGAACAAGAAACATAGTTCAATCCAATTCTATGACAGAAATCGATAGATTTTGGATCCCCACCATGTTCTCCACAAATTCCTAATTTAATGTTCTCTCTCTTAGATTTTCCTTTTACAACAGCCATTTCAACCAATTGTCCAACTCCTGTTTGATCTAAAGTTTGGAATGGGTCTTGCTCAAATATACCAACTTCTCTATATTCTTTAATTATATTTCCAGTATCATCTCTAGAGAATCCATATGTCATTTGAGTTAAATCGTTTGTACCAAAGGAGAAGAACTCTGCTTCTTCAGCTACAGCATCTGCTGTTAATGCAGCTCTTGGAATTTCAATCATCGTTCCAACTAAATATTTTACTTCAGCTCCTTCTCGCTCAAAGCACTTGTTAATTGTTTCAACAACAACCTTTTTAACAAATGCTAATTCAGCAACATCTCCAACAAGCGGGATCATTATTTCAGGAACAATTTCCATGCCTTTTTCTTTTTTAAGCTCAAGTGCAGCTGTGATTATTGCCTCTGCTTGCATTTCAGCAATCTCTGGATAAGTTATTGCTAATCTACACCCTCTATGACCTAGCATTGGGTTAAACTCTTGTAAATCTGCCACTCTCTTTGCAAGCTTTTCATATGGAACATTAATTTGTTTTGACAATTCCTTAATTTCTTCTTCTCCGTGAGGCAAAAATTCATGTAAAGGTGGATCTAACAGTCTAATTGTAACAGGTCTATCTTCCATCACCTCATAAATTCCTTTGAAATCTCCTTTTTGGTAAGGAAGTAGCAATTCTAAGGCGGATCTTCTTTCTTCTTCAGTTTCAGCAAGAATCATTCTTCTAACATTCATAATTCTATCTTCTTCAAAAAACATGTGCTCTGTTCTACAAAGGCCAATCCCCTCTGCACCAAAGTCAACTGCCACCTGTGAATCATTTGGATTATCCGCATTTGTTCTTATATTTAATTCTCTTTTTTCGTCAGCCCATTCCATTATTTTTGCAAAATCACCTGATAGGTTTGGAACTACAGTAGGAACCTGTCCCTTATACACAGTACCTGTGCTACCATCTAATGAAATATAATCGCCTTCAACATAAGTTATGTCACCAATTATAAGTTTTCTGTTTTCTTCATCTACAACTATTCCTGAGCAACCTGCAACGCAACATTTTCCCATTCCTCTTGCTACAACTGCAGCATGTGAAGTCATACCTCCTCTTGCTGTAAGAATACCTTCTGCAGCTACCATCCCTGCTAAATCTTCTGGAGAAGTCTCTTTTCTTACAAGAATAGTTTTCTCACCATTACTAGCTGCTTCTACTGCATGCTCTGCTTCAAAATAAATTTTTCCTGTAGCGGCTCCTGGGGAAGCTGGTAGTCCTTTTGTTAACTCTTCTGCATCTTTAATAGCTCCATCATCAAATTTAGGGTGAAGAAGTTGATCTATCTGCTCAGGCTCTATTCTAAGTAAGGCTGTTTCTTTATCAATAAGACCCATTTCTACCATGTCAACAGCAACTCTAAGTGCTGCCGCGGCAGTTCTCTTTCCACTTCTTGTCTGAAGCATATAAAGTTTATTTCTCTCTACTGTAAACTCCATATCCTGCATATCTGTATAATGATTCTCTAGCAAATCTGAAATCTTTTCAAACTGAGTGTATACTTCTGGGAAAGTTTCTTTCATTTGAGAAATAGGAAGTGGTGTTCTAATACCTGCTACAACATCCTCTCCTTGAGCATTAACTAAGAATTCTCCAAAAAGCTTTCTTTCTCCATCAACAGGACTTCTAGTGAAAGCAACTCCAGTACCTGAGGTATCTCCCATATTACCAAATACCATAGACTGGACATTAACTGCAGTACCCATTGACGAAGGTATGTCATTAAGTTGACGATATAAAATTGCTCTTTCGTTATTCCACGATCTAAATACAGCCATAATTGCTTCCATTAACTGCTCTCTTGCATCTTGTGGGAAGTCTCTATTTAATTCATTTTTAAACAATTCTTTATATTTAATAATAATATCTTTTAAATCTTCTGTTGTAAGATCAACATCATTTTCAACGCCTTTCTCTTCTTTTTTTGCATCAAAAATTTTGTCAAACTTTGACTTAGAAATTTCCAAGGCTACGTCACTAAACATTTGTATAAATCTTCTATAGCTATCGTATGCAAATCTTGGGTTTTCAGTAAGCTCAGCTAATCCCTCTACTACTTCATCATTTAAACCTAAGTTAAGAATAGTATCCATCATTCCTGGCATAGATACAGGAGCTCCCGATCTAACTGACACTAACAAAGGATCTTCTTTTTTACCAAATTTTTTGCCTGTTACATTTTCTAGTTCTTCCAACTTCACAAAAATTTCTTCTACTATTTCTTCTTTTACTGTTCTGTCTTCTGCATAATAGCTAATACAAGCATCTGTACTAACAGTAAAACCAAAAGGTACTGGTAATCCTACTTTAGTCATTTCAGCAAGATTAGCACCTTTTCCACCCAATAAGGCTTTCATTTCTTTCGTTCCCTCATTAAAAGAGTAAACAAACTTCTCCATTAACTTATTCCTCCTACAAAATAATTTAGAATTGTACTTTTTCCTCTAAGTACCCTTTAACATCTTGAACAGGTATTCTAATCTGTTCCATAGTATCTCTGTCTCTGATAGTTACACAACCATCTGTTTCAGTATCAAAATCTACACATATACAGAAAGGGGTACCGATTTCATCTTCCCTTCTGTATCTTTTGCCAATAGATCCAGCAGCATCGTAATCCACCATAAAAAACTTGCTTAATTCTTCATATATTGGCATAGCAACATCCTCTAATTTTTTTGCTAATGGCAATACAGCAGCTTTAAACGGTGCTAATGCTGGGTGAAATCTAAGTACAACCCTTGTATCTTCTTTTCCCTTTCCATCTACTAAGGTTTCTTCATCATAGGCATCTACTAAAAATGCTAATGTTACCCTGTCTGCTCCTAGGGAAGGTTCTATACAATATGGTACGTATCTTTCTACATTTTTAGGGTTATTTGGATCTTGTTCAACATAGTTCATGTCTTCTCCAGAATGTTCCATATGTTGTTTTAAATCGAAATCAGTTCTATCTGCAATCCCCCATAGCTCTCCCCACCCAAATGGGAAAAGATATTCTATATCTGTAGTAGCGTTGCTATAGTGAGATAATTCTTCTTCATCATGGTCTCTGAATCTAACGTTATTTTCCTCCATGTTTAAAGACTTAAGGAAATTCATGCAATACTCTTTCCAATAACCAAACCATTCTAAGTCAGTTCCTGGTTTGCAAAAGAATTCAAGTTCCATTTGTTCAAATTCTCTAGTTCTAAATGTAAAGTTTCCAGGAGTAATCTCATTTCTAAAGGATTTTCCGATTTGAGCTATACCGAAAGGCATTTTTTTACGGCTTGACCTTTGGACATTCTTGAAGTTAACAAAAATTCCCTGCGCAGTCTCTGGCCTAAGGAAGATTTCAGTGCTTGAATCTTCAGTAACACCTTGATGTGTTTTGAACATAAGATTAAACTGCCTAATGCTTGTAAAATCTTTTTTGTTACAGCTAGGGCAAGGAATACTTTCCTCATTAATATATTCTTCCAATTTTTCTTTTGACCAACCATCTACTGTTATATCTTCAATTCCTTTTGTCTTTACATACTCTTCAACTAATTGGTCTGCTCTAAATCTTTCTTTGCAACTTTTGCAATCAATTAAGGGATCTGAAAATCCACCTACATGGCCTGAAGCAACCCAGGCTTTTGGATTCATTAATATAGCAGCATCTACTCCCACATTTAATTTGGATTCTTGGACAAACTTTCTCCACCAAGCTTTTTTCACATTATTCTTAAACTCTACGCCTAATGGACCATAATCCCAAGTATTAGCTAGGCCACCATATATTTCTGATCCTGGAAAAATAAATCCTCTTCCCTTTGCAAGGGCAACGATTTTCTCCATAGTTTTAACTTGTATATTGCTCATATTACTCCTCTTACTCTTCGTCATCTGTATTAGTAGTTTTGTTTTATTTTTTCGAAGGTTCTTCTGCTTCGTCAGTCATAAAGTCTTCAGCAAATTCTTCCATTTGTCTTTCGCCTCTCTTTGTTACAACTTCTGCTTTTTCTTTGATTTTGTCATATACATCACTTGTAACAACTTTATCATAGACTGAAGTACCCTTTACTTTATCAACAACATCTTTACTCTTTGTCTTAACAGTATCAGCCGCTGTATATCCTTTTTCAACTACAACATTCACACCATCTTTAGCAGTTCCGCTTACGTCAACAATGGTTCCATCTGTCTTTACAATTTCAATATTGCATTTAAATCCAAATGAAGCTGCAGTAGCAATTATAAACCCCCAAGGAGTAATAAAGGCTCCTACTAAACCGATACTTACAGGAACACTTAAAACAGAATCACCATCTTCATTTGTAATTCTAATTTTTGAAGCATTTCCCTTAGCTAAGGTTTCTTTTAATGCTGCTAGTATATTCTGCCCTACATTTCCTAGTGCCTTATTGTCATCCCCTTCAACCATAGATTCTAAACTAACTATTGCATCTACCACACTTCCATTTGCATTCTCTAAAGCTGCCTTTGCTTCTTTATAGCTAACACCTGTTTTCTCTTTTACTAATTCAATTTTTTCCAAAGTAATTTCCATATAATCCTCCTCAATTCCATAAAGTTTTAATTAAGCGCTATCTCATCACTTTTCATATTGTCAATCCCTAAGTGGCATTTATAGTAGTCTCCTAAAATCTTATCTATGGTTTTCTCTTTTTTTTCATCAAGTCTCAGTTCTCTAAATGCTGATAATGGCTTGTTTTCAAAAAAAATAATAATATTTAGTATATCAAAACTAGTATTAAAAATCAATGAAGAAGAACTATCTTCCTCATTATTTTTATTATAGCATTCTTTACAAATAACCGTCCCCTCACTAACTGATAGTTTTTCCAAATTATCTTTTCTTCCACAAGTTCCACAATTAGCTAGATTTGGCATATATCCCAATAGTTTTAGTAATTTAATCTTATATGCTATGGTCAATGTTTTAAAATCGCTTTTTCTAAATGAAATTTCTTGTAGAAACTCTACTAATAATTTGTATACATCCCTTTGGTTCTCCCCTTCATCAATAACCTTATCCGTCAACTCTAAGATTGATGATCCCGCAATGTATTTATCAATATCTTCTCCTATACTAAAATAGCTTTCTTTAGTTTCTGCCTTAGAAATATTATAGAACTCTCCTTTTTTATAAATTTCAAATCGTGAAATTGTAAATGGGCTTAATGGAAGTGCTGTTTTTGATTTACTTTTTAAATTAATATTAGTTCCAACCGAAAGTTTACCATATTTTTCAGTAAGTAATATCAACATCTTCCTTTCATTAACAATATTTCTGCGGCGCAAAACCAAGCCTTCAGTTTCTAACAACATATATTATTCCTTATACCCAAGGTTCGAAAGCATACTATCCATATCTCTCCAGTTTTCTTTTATTTTAACCCAAAGCTCTAAATATACCTTTGTTCCTATAAGAGCTTCAATATCTTTTCTTGATGCTTGTCCAACACCTTTCAGTTTTCGTCCACCTTTACCTATAATTATCCCCTTATGAGATTTTTTTTCACAATAAATAATTGCTCCTATGTTGGTAATGGTTCCTTTTTCTTCATAACTCTCTATTTCAACAGCTACTCCATGTGGAATTTCATCCTCTAAATACATAAGTAACTTTTCTCTGATTATTTCGCTTACTATAAACCTTTCTGGATGGTCAGTTATTGACTCAGCGGGAAAATACATTGGGCCTTCTTCTAACTTACCTTTAATTGTCTCAATAGTTGAGTCAATATTCTTCCCTTCTGCAGCTGAAATACCAATTATTTCATCAAACATATTCAGTTTTTCGTATTCATGATAAATGTTTTCAAACTCCTTCGGCTCGTGTAAATCTATTTTATTAATAATTAAGATTTTCGGTGTTTTAATTTCATTCAATGCATCCACTACAAATTGATCTCCTGGACCTATTTTTTTGCAATCATCAACTAAAAATAATATTAAATCCACTTCTTCTAAAGTCTTTAACGCTGATCCTGTCATAAACTCTCCAAGCTTAGTTTTCGCTTTGTGTATTCCAGGTGTATCAATGAAGATAATTTGGGCTTCATCGTCAGTGTATATACCTCTAATTGTATTTCTTGTAGTTTGCGGTTTATCCGTTGTAATTGCTATTTTTTCACCTAAGGCGCTGTTTAAAAATGTTGATTTCCCAACATTTGGTCTTCCTATTATACTTATAAATCCACTCTTCAAAATTTAAATCCCTCCAAAAATACTTCATTCAACTTTTTTATTATCAAATTATCTTCATCTTTCCCTACTATGATTTCCAGTTCAGGAGAAAACTCATAAATAAATTGCCTACAAATTCCACAAGGCCATGCAATTGCATCCTCAGAATACACCGCCATTGCTATATATTTCATTTTTCCCTCAGATATAGCTTTTGACATTGCAACCCTTTCTGCACAAATTGTTGCTCCATATGAGGCGTTTTCAATATTACAACCAGTATATACCATTTCATCTTCTGTTAATAGAGCCGCCCCTACCTTAAATTTAGAATATGGAGCATATGCCAAGTTAGCTGCTTCTTTTGCAATTAAAAACAATTCTTTTCTTACACTATCTTTCATATTTTTTTAATTCCTCTAATACTATTTCTTCTTTTCTCCTCATAATATCCTTTTCACCCTCATCAATATGATCAAAACCCAATAAATGCAGTATACTGTGGATATATAAGTACATTAATTCTCTTTGAAAACTATGATTAAATTCTTCACTCTGTTCCTTTACCTTTTCTAATGCAATTACAACATCTCCTAGAAAAAACACATTATCTTCATAATTAGATTCTTTTAAATATCCAATCTCTTCTTTAATTTCTTCTAGGTTTTCATATTGAGGAAAAGATAGTACATCTGTTATTTTATCATTCCCTCGATAATCCCTATTTAAATTTTTGATTTCATCAAGGCTTGTAAAAGTTAGACTAATTTCTAAATTATGAAAGTCAACTCCCTCCTTTTTTAAAGTTAGACTTGTAGCTGTAGCCATATCTTCTAGAATAACATCATAATCCTGAATATAGTCTTTCAATATATCAATTTCAGAGCATTCAATGCATATTTCTTTATTCAAAATCTTCTCCTCTATGATCATTATCAGCATATTCATCATAAGCTTTAATTATCTTCTTAACCAATTCATGTCTTACTACATCTATAGCCTTCATATGAGTAAATCCTATTCCACGTACTCCTTTTAGAATTTTTTCTGCATGCACTAAACCTGAATCTTTCCCCCTAGGTAAATCTATTTGGGTTACATCTCCTGTAATTACACACTTTGACCCAAACCCCATTCTAGTTAGAAACATTTTCATCTGCTCTCTTGTAGTGTTTTGAGCTTCATCTAAAATAATAAATGCATTATCTAAAGTACGTCCCCGCATATATGCTAGTGGAACAATTTCAATCAACTCTTTTTCCTTTAATTTAATTGTAGCTTCTCTTCCAAGCATTTCATATAAAGCATCATACAGAGGTCTTAGATAAGGATCCACCTTTTCTTGTAAGTCCCCTGGGAGAAATCCTAGTCTTTCACCGGCTTCTACTGCTGGCCTTGCTAATATTATTTTTTGAATCTGTTTTTGTTTATAAGCTTTTATTGCCATTGCAACAGCTAAGTAAGTTTTCCCTGTTCCTGCTGGTCCTATTCCAAATACAACATCATATTTTTCTATTTCACCAATATATTTTTTTTGACCTAGGGTTTTAGCTTTTATTGGTTTCCCCATATGAGTATAGCAAACTATATCCTTTTCTAGCTGGTTGTCTTTATATGACAGTCCTTTATTTGCCAAATCAATTACATAATCTACTTTTTGAGAATTAAGCTTCTCTCCTGTTTCTAATATACTAATAAGTTCATTTATTACTTTTTCCACTTTTTCAGAGTCAGCACCAATAAGTGTTAAATACCCATCTCTTTGGACTAAAAGGCAGTCAAATTGTTCTTCAATCAATTTAAGATTTTTATCTAAATCTCCTAGAAGTTCTTTACTATCTATATTATCTCCTATTAAAATTTTAATGTTTTCCAAGATTCCCTCCTAATAATTACTGTTCCTAATTATATAACATAATTAGGAATATAACAAATATATGATAAAAATTTTTTCATAGCTATTCATTTTTCTTTAATATACTTATTTTCTATGCTTGTTGACTATGTTTTAATCTTAGCATTAACAACTAAACTTCAATTTACTCTATTTTTTCATTACCTTTATTAAAAAAAGTAGTTGTATTACGACAACTACTTTTTTTAATAAGTTTATTTTATTATTAGTTTCTCAAAAGGCTCTGGTTTAGCAAAATGATAGCCTTGAGAGTATTTTATTCCATTGTCAGAAACTATACATTGTATTTCTGCATTTTCTACAAATTCAGCTGCAACATCGGCTCCTATAAGTTTTGCCATATAGCATATCGACTCTAGTATTATTTGGTTTTCCTTGCTAGTTGTTATATTCTTTATAATGTCTCCATCTATCTTAATAGTATTAGGTTTAAGAGACACGATTGAAGAATATGTAGCATATCCTACACCAAAGTCATCAACTGCTATTTTACATCCTATAGCCTTTATTTCTTCTAAAAACTCTTTGAGAGCTTTATTATTATTATAATTTTCCGTTTCAACAAATTCTATAACGACTTTTGAAGGATTAGGGTATTTTCTTAACCTGTCTAAAATCCACTCTTTCATTTCCTTAGTTTCTATATCATACATAGAGATATTTATCCCCAAAATGCTAGACTTATTCTCAAAGTCAGTTAAAGCTTTGTCTATCAATATTTTACTAATAGAAATATAAAGCTTTAGTTTTTTTGCTGCTTCCAAAAACATGCCCGGAACCCAAATATTATTGTTTTCATCATAGATTCTCATTAAAGCTTCATATTTGTTTATCTCACCAGCATTATTATCATATATTCCTTGATAAAAAGGCACTACACGATTATTAACAATCGCTTCATTAAGAAGTTGAAAAATTTTCACATCTTCTTTTCTTTCACTTAAAATAATGTCTCTTTCATTATTTTCTTCAATAAAGTTATTTTGAATATTTTGATTGAAATAATATGAACTTCGTGCTCTATCTATTAAATCCTCACCAAAAACAAGAACAAATCTTGAAATACCACCTAAGTCTGTCTTCGCTGAAGATACTAACTCATATTGTTCATGAAATCCTTTCATTAGATTTTTAAAATCTTGATCACTCATTTCATCATTTGCTACTGCCATAAAGTGCTTATATGTATGAGCATATACATGAATTATTTTATCCAAACCTAACTGTTTATATGCTGCATTCCCTGATTCTAAAATTTCCCTACAAGTACGTATGTACTTTTCTTCTCCAAATGTTGCAATCATCATATCTGCATTAATAACTTCAGTCATGCACATTTTTGTAAATTTTTTTGTCTCAAGGTCCTTTAAATACTGCTCATAACTTAATATATTTAGCCTGTCATCTATAATTGGTGAATCTATTTTGCTCCCCATGTCCATCCACAGCCCTCTTTTCTAGTTTTAAAAAACTATCAGTATTTTTTAAAATTGTTTTTTATTCAAGTATTGCTTTCTTCTAAATAGAATTATATCACATTCATCTTATTCTTACAATATATTGCAAATTTAACCAAAAACAAAAATAACCTATTTGCCACAAATCAATTCAAAACTCAATACTATTTTTTATCAAAATTTGACAAAATACAATATAGTAACCATTTATCTGTAAATATTAATACAGAAGTTATACTTGAATCCCATGTGGTACTGGCTTTTTAGTTTCAGGGTCGACACTCACAAATTTAATATCTGCTGACAAATGCTCTGTTCCACCAACTTCTGAAACACCAACTACATTAACAGTTAAGCTGGTTCTTCCAGCTGATGTTACTTTTGCTACAAACTTAATTATATCTCCCGGAAGTATTGATTTGAAAAATTCAAAATTCTCCATTTTCAAAAATAACAGACCCTTTGAATCTCCTCTTGCTGCAACTGCTGCAACAAAGCTACTTTCAATAACCCAATCTGCTGCTCTTCCTGCATATAATACCATATGATGATTTAAATCTTCCATTCTTATCATATGGGTAGTATAATATTCTTTCATTGTTATTATCCCTTCTTCCATTATATATTACTCATTTACACTATTGCCTTCAATTAACTGATCATGCCTATAAAAAGAGATAACATTACTGTTATCTCTTAAAGTATCTTACGATAGATATTCTTCTACAACTTTTTTTACGTCGCCACCGTCTGCCTTACCTTTAAGTTTTCCCATAACTGCACCAATTAACTTTCCCTTATCTTTAGTTTCTGTTATATTCATGCTTTCACTGGTTTCCTTTACAACAACTAATATTTCTTCTACGGACATTTGTTCTGGCAAATAACACATAAGCACTTTGATTTCATCTTTATAGGCATCCGCTAAATCAGTTCGATCTGCTTTTATAAAATCTTCTAGTGCATCTTTACGCATTTTTACTTGTTTAGTCAATATTTTCAAAACATCTTCATCAGTAGCTTCTTTTCTTTCGTCTACTTCAAGTTGTTTTATGGCAGCTCTTGCCAAATTGATGGTATTCTTTCGAACTTCATCTTTTGACTTCATAGCTTCTTTATAATCACTTATTAACTGTGATTTAATATCCATTGGATCACTCCTTAATCATGATTAGAATTTCTTATTAGCTTTCTTTCTAGCAGCTTCTGATTTTCTTTTTCTCTTTACGCTTGGTTTTTCGTAATATTCTCTTTTTCTTAATTCACCAGAAATTCCATCTCTTGCAC
Source organism: uncultured Oscillospiraceae bacterium (assembly GCA_964370075.1). Taxonomy (GTDB): domain Bacteria; phylum Bacillota; class Clostridia; order Peptostreptococcales; family Anaerovoracaceae; genus CAYJHC01. The sequence goes on from CAYJHC010000018.1 coordinate 15,555, forward strand.
ATGATCTTTTAAATCTTTTTAGTGCGCTTTCTAGACTTTCATTATCTTTTACAAATACTTGTGCCATATCTCTTGCTCACCTCCTGACTTCGCATAATATGCCTACATCCGTTAATTATACATGAAGTTAAGACTAATTTCAAGAAAAAACTTAATTTTTAATATCTAAATCGACTTTTCAGAGCTAACCTAATTTTTTCAGGGTTTACTCTAACTCAAAAGCTAGAGCTCTACACAAGGAACTTTTTTCAAAATATCTACACTGATAAGTAGAGTTACCTTAAAAATTCATTTTTAAGTCTACATGTATTCCTCCAGTACTACTATCTTTCCAGTCTCTCTGGATTTTGGAACATCTATTATATTTTGATTCCTACTTCCTCTAAATCTTAAAGTTAAGTCTTTTTCTTCTTTAATAAATTTCCCATCAATAAGTATGTCTACCTTATCCATTAAATTAGCAATATTTTCATCAATTAAAGAAAGTTTAACTATTTCCTCATACCTATATCCTGAGAATAAAAGAACATTTAAGTTAGCAGCTTTGGCTGCGCTCGCAATTTTTTCACACTCAAAAGGCTGTACTAAAGGTTCTCCCCCTGATAAAGTAATACCCGTGAGAAGTTTATTAGAAGTGAATTTTTTTATAACTTCTTCAATGCTATATTCTTCTCCACCCTGTATTTTCCACGATTCAGGATTATGACAAGCATCACAGTGATGTGGGCAGCCTTGGGTGAAAAGGACAAATCTTAGGCCAGGCCCATCAACAATAGAATCATTAACCATCCCTGCAAGTCTAATGGTTTCAATCATTAGTTCACCTCATGAATTTTCCTATCTTCAACTTCTGACTTCTTTGCATCATTAAATCTATCCACCGTCCCTACTAAGTAGCCAGTGATTCTTCTTATTCTTTCAAAGCCTTCATCCCCATCATCTTCTTTTCTTTTGCACATCGGACACTCATTGTCAATTACTCCAGTATATCCACAAACTGGATCCCTATCTACAGGATGATTAATTGAGCCATACCCTACTCCTGATTCTTTCATATGTCTAATAATTAGTTCAAAGGCTTCTAAATTCTTTAGTGGATCCCCATCAACTTCAACATAACTTATATGTCCAGCATTACAAAGTTTATGATAAGGTGCTTCGATACTGATTTTTTCAAAAGCACTAATATTAAATCCAACTGGGATATGGAATGAATTTGTGTAGTAATCTTTATCCGTAACCCCAGGAATCTCGCTGTACTTTTCTCTATCAATTCTAACAAATCTTCCAGATAAGCCTTCTGCTGGTGTTGCTAACAATGTATAATTCATTCCTGTCTGTGCAGCTTTTTCATCTATATATTTTCTCATAAATCCTATTATTTCTAGACCAAGGTTTCTTGCTTCCTCTGTTTCTCCATGATGACTTCCTATTAAGGATGTTAATGTCTCTGCTAACCCAATAAATCCTAACGATAAAGTTCCATGCTTTAATACTTCTCCTATTTTATCTTCAGGCTTTAATTTTTCAGAGTCTTGCCATAAACCTTGTCCCATTAAGAACGGGAAATTTTTAACTTTCTTCTGAGCTTGAATTTTATATCTCTCCATTAATTGTTCACAAGCAACCTGTAGTTGTCTTTCTAGCTCTTCAAAAAATTGATCTAAGTTTCCATGAGCTTTAATTGCAATCCTTGGAAGGTTAATAGATGTAAAGCTTAAGTTCCCTCTGCCACTAACCACTTGCTTATCTTTATCATAAACATTGGCAATTACTCTAGTTCTACATCCCATGTATGCAACCTCACTATCCGGATCACCTTCCTTATAAAACTGTAAATTATAAGGTGCATCAAGGAATGAAAAGTTAGGAAACAATCTTTTTGCAGAAACCTTCATAGCTAATTTAAATAGGTCATAGTTGGGATCTTCTGGATTAAAACTAATTCCTTCTTTAACTTTAAAAATATTTATTGGAAATATAGCTGTTTCCCCATTTCCGAGTCCAGATTCAGTAGCAAGCAAAATACTCTCTATAACTAATCTCCCTTCAGGAGATGTATCCGTACCATAATTAATTGACGAAAAAGGAATTTGAGCTCCTGCTCTAGAGTGCATAGTATTTAAATTATGTACAAATGCTTCCATTGCTTGATATGTTGCTCTTTTAATTTCAGTCAAAGCATACTCCTGAGCTTTTTCTTGTATTTTTTCTACATTCTTTTCATCAAAAGAGGATATTAGTTTTTCTGCTTCATGTTTTTGATAATCATCTTGGTTTGCCATTGTAGGGCAAAGTCCCTTTTCCTCAAAAATTTCTTTTCCTATTTTTTTTGCAGTTTCAACCCCATTTTCTTTGTCATGAACCATTTCCATTAATTTTCCAATATTAGTCCAATATAATCTTTTAAATGTCTTCTTTACACCCTCTGCCATTCCATAATCAAAATCAGGTATACTCTGTCCTCCATGTTGATCATTTTGATTTGATTGAATTGCAATGCACGCTAAAGCTGCATAACTTTGTATATCATTTGGTTCTCTCAAGAAACCATGTCCAGTTGAAAAACCATTTTTAAATAGTTTATTGATATTAATTTGACAACAAGTTGTAGTAAGTGTAAGAAAATCCAAATCATGAATGTGTAGGTCCCCTTCTTTATGTGCCTTGCTATGTATTGGGTTTAATACATACATATCATAGAACTGCTTAGCACCTTCCGAACCATATTTAAGCATAGTTCCCATAGCCGTATCTCCATCTATGTTTGCATTCTCCCTTTTTGCATCATTATCTTTTGCATCTTTGAACGTTAGATCTTCATAAACTTTCATTAGTCTAGTATTCATGTCTCTAACTTTAGTTCTATCATTTCGATAAACAATAAATTCCTTTGCTGTTCTAGCATGTCCATTATCTATAAGAATTTTTTCTACAGCATCTTGAATTTCTTCAACTGTTGGAGTGTCGTTGTGGCAAACCTCTGTTAAATAAAGCTCGACTTGCTTAGCTAAATAATCTGCTTTCTCTTTATCACTACCTCCCAGAGCTTTCGCTGCCGCATAAATAGCCTCTGAAATTTTTTCAATTTTAAAGTCAGATACTCTACCATCTCTTTTTACAATCTTAATAATAGTTCCCATTCTACTCTCCTTTTCCTCACTTTATTCCCTTATATTTTTGTTACTATACAGTACAAAAACTAGAATTTTTCAACATAGATTTACCATTTTTAGAAATTTTATATACATGTATGTAAAAAAAGTCATATACAAGATATAGTATATTTTCTTAATATTCTTATAAGATTATACCCTATTTTGTTTATTAATCAAGCAAAAATTTTAAAAAAAACAAAAAAAAACAACTTGTAATTTATAGTTGCTAAAACTCCTTTAAATTTACAGTAACAACGTTAGTGTAAATAACATTAAGTTTATTAACTAAGGATTATTGGATAATTATGCTCAAATTAGAAAAGCCTTTAAGGTTTCATCTAACTATAAAAATTATAAAATTTCAAATAAAATCAATTTAAATTTTGCTAAGGAACATTCTCTATCAATATTACTCAATAAGGTATTGTAGCAATGTGCTTATTATATTATTTCAGGTAGTTTCATGTCCATTTTTTTTGATATTTTTTAGTTTTATGTTATCATAGAGGTGGCTTTTGCCATAGTATATACAACAATAAGATATTAAACATAGTGAGGAGAAATATGAAAAAAAATTTTTCAACAATTTTTGTTATAGCAATAATAACAATAGTGGCAATAATTATAATTATGTTAACTCAAATCGATTCTGAGCAAATATCCGAATCAAAGAGTATGAAAACATCATTATATTCAAATTATGAAAACCTAAAAACCTTTTATGCCGAAGCTGATAATCATAGTGAAGTAATCGATCATCTTTATACTTGGGGAACAGAAAATGGATTTTCTTCTAGTAAAGATGGTAATATACTAACTATAACTAAACCCGCTAGCGAAGAGTATCATACAGCACCTACTACTTCTCTACACATAGATGTTGATTTAGACGATAGTAAATCTTTAGCACAGTCAACTTCAATAGCTCTAAGTACATTATTAGGAACATCTGACTATGGTGAAGTTTCAGTAATATTCACTCCTTCCAACCATTTTGACTATTATGGAGCCAAATCAATCCCGTCAACTATGCTGGATGCTGACAATTTGATTTCTTTAAGATATGGAGAAGATTCAGGCCTTACTATTGCTACGGCCTCTCAATCTGAGATTTCATTAAGTTCTAATTTGAACTATACAACCCCATCCTATGAAAATGCGTACACTATTACAGTTAGTGGTATAAGCATGCCTAATAATTCATATAATATCATTTATGAAAAAAATCCAATTACTGAGTTATGTGATTTTATGTCTACATTAAATGATGACTCAATATATTTTGAATATAGCAACTTAGAAGCTGGAAGCTCTGGGGAGAAGTTTCCTTATTCTGTTTCAGTAACACTTCTTTTTGATGACCGAAATGAAGATACTTTCCTAAGAAGAATAGCCTCCTTAGAAGAAAAATTTGAAAGTTATTATAAAGATGACTATCCAGATTACAGTTTTTCATGCAACGAAGTTCCTGTTCCTTCCAAGGTAATTACACAAGAAGACGGATTACGAGTCTTAGGTTTTATATATACTTTGGCAGATAGGATTCGCGATATAGAAGAGGATCAGTTAATATCAGTTGCTGTTTTAAATCAAATCTCAACTAGCAACAATTTAAGTATTTCAATGGTTGGTTATTCAACAGATGACATGTCCCAACAGGAACTGTCAGACAACTTAACGAAGTCTGCTGGACTATCTAAACTATCCATATCCATAAAGGAAACTATCCCTAAGTGGAATAGTAGTATAGAAGGAAATCAATTACTCGAAAGCTTAGAAGAAAATTTAAGTAATGCTGGCGCTCAAATTGATCCACCCTTTACAACTTTTTTACCTTCCTCTGCAGGTTACTTTCAATTAGCGAATCCAGAAATTAATCAAATTATTTTTAATACAAATAATACGGAGTCCTTTGAACAAACCACTGCATTATTAGAGTTTATAAAAAATTTAAAAGAGTAATAGCACCTTACTATACTTAAGCAATTAAACTAAAAAATAAATTAAGGAGATAGATATTAAAATGATAATAGAAAAAGTACTAGATTTTTTAAATGCTCATGGAGAAAAAATTTTATTTGCAATTATATTCTTAGCGTTAGGATATGTACTCATTAAAGTTTTTCTTCGAGTTTCAAAAAAAGCTATGAACAAAAGAGGTGTAGAGGCTAACTCGTCTAACTTCATTATATCAATTGCAAAGTTTACTTTATATGTTTTATTAGTATGCACTGTCCTTCAAATTATAGGAGTTCCTGTAACTACAATAATAGCAGCCTTAAGTGTAGTTGGTATTGCCGTAGGCTTAGCCATTCAAAACAGCTTAGCTAATGTAGCAGGTGGTTTTATTATTATTTTCACTCAGCCATTTCAAAAAGGTGACTATATATTACTGGATGATGTAGAAGGAACTGTTATACAAACAGGAATACTCCAGACTAAAATTGCAACCTTAGATAATAGAATAATATTTATTCCAACCTCTCAAATTACGGACAACAACCTGACTAATTTTACTGTTTCCGGCACAAGAAGAATAATGCTTGAAATTTCAATAGGTTATGAAGATGATTTCAGAAAAGCCATTACATTAATTGAAGAAATTGTTAAAAATGATCCTCTAATATTAGAAGAGTCCGAAGAACAGCAGCACTTTATTAGAATGATTGAACATGGAGATAGCGCAATAATACTAGCTGTACGAGTTTGGTCTACCTCAGAAAATTACATAAATGCACGAAGTGGATTATTAGAACAAATTAAAGATGCTTTTGATCAAAACAGTATATCAATTCCCTTTCCTCAACTTGATGTATCTATAAAAAAGTAATTGTATCACCGAAAATAGTATTAATACTACAATTATCATAATTGCGCAGAGCATAAAAAATTCTTCTGGTAAGATATTAATTATAGGATCAGTATAAGGATCAAATATCCAATAGTCATTGTCAAATGCAATTTCATGAAATGTTACAAATACCCAATCCCAATTTATTGCAGAAAAAACTCCTAATACCAAAGGTATACCTAGAGTGAGAATACTTGAATATTTTAAGACTTCCCACTCTTTTTTCTTTGCCTTATAAATAATCACAAACGTCACTAAAGGAATTAGTAAAATAGTAATATATTGAAATGCCAAAAATATCACCTTTACTTCTTCAAAATGAATTTTTCCATGTTCAGACATAATAAAAGAAGTAAACTTTAATTCTTCTTCTCCTAAAATAGTATTATACTCAATTAATATTAAGTAATTCTCGACTATTTCTTGATAACTATACCCACTATTTTCTTGAATATCATATAGCTCAACTGCAAACTTATATAATGGTGTAAAATTTAATGTAGCAACTACTGATGACCCTATCAAAAATAAAGAAATTATAAGGGCACCTATAGTATTGGTTATTCTTCTTGTATACTTTATATTGTGTTCTTTCATTTTTGTCCACCTGAATTTAAATTTCATACTTCAATTATTAACTATTTTTTCGAAAAGAATATATTTCTTTTCTTTTTAACTTGACCCTTTCAATAAAAAGGTATATCATGAAAACAATAAGAGTAGTTAAACACTCTTATGCTAGTATACTATTTTTGCATTAATGCTTTAATAGGTTTAGCCGTTATTTTTTAAAATTCGTTATTACTATCTATGGATTACTTTAAAATTCGTTACAACTAAAGCAATCGTTATTTTTACAAAATCCGTTATTGTAAAATAATTGTTACTAGAACAGTTATTAGTTATTATTTTTAGTCTTAGTTATTTTTTATTTTTGCTATTATTTATATTGTAATTTGTATTACTACAATAAAGTAAATTAGCCAGGTGGATATTTTGGATTTTTTCTAAACAGATGAAACCGTGTTTTGACATCCTACTATACTTTTTAACATAATGGCATTTATACTCTACTTAAATTAAAATACATCATTCATCAAAGCCCCTTGTTAATTACATAGCTATAGTAACGAATTATCGTATGGTTAGGAGGCGGCATTATGAACATTTCAAAAAACAATTCTTCTTATTGCAGTTTATGTGAAAAAGAAGAAAGCACAAAATCCTTTGGAGGCGGTTACATTTGTGAGACTTGCATTAAGCTTATCAAAGCTGAAGTCAATTCAAACAATACCAATTCAGAAAACAAAGATGAGAACTTCCATGTTTTGAACAAAGAATAGGACGAAAAATTGTACACACTATTCTTGTAAAAGGTGGTTCAAATTGTAAATTTAATTCAAGCATTCAAAAAGGCGGCCTTTAATTTCAGGCCGCCTTTAAAATGTAATTTTATCTAAGGTAACAAACTATTTTTAGTGTTTTCAATTTCAAAGTAAAATTCCACACCATCTTCTAGGTTATTTACTCCACAAACCCCATTATGCTTATCAACTATGGTCTTAACAATGTATAATCCCATCCCAATATTATTTGATGTTCTAGTTCTAGCTTTGTCTACCTTGTAAAAGCTATCCCAAATATAATCTATCTCTTCTTCTTCAATATTAACACCTTGATTATATACTTTAAACACTGCCTTATTTTTGTCTTTAATTAAGCTTACTTGTATTTTTCCTCCTTCTTTAGTATGTGACATGGCATTATTAATAAAATTGCTCATAGCTTGTTTTAAATAGCCTTCAGCCCCCATAATATATACACCCTCTGCCAAATTAATTCTATAATCAAAGTCACTCAAAAGCGGTTTCATGCTTTCTGCTAAATGGCTTGTAAGTTCAGTTAAATTTACTTCATCCAAAGGCATTTGATTGTATTCATTTTCCAATGAGGATATATCTAACATACTTGCAACTAATTCGCTTAAATTATTTGTTTCTTCAACAATTGTATTCAAATAAAATTCTCTATCGATATTGTCTACATTATTATTTAAGTTTTCTGCATAGATTTGCAAAATTGCTAAAGGAGTTTTCATTTCATGAGAAACATTTGCGACAAATTCTTTTCTCATTTTCACTAATTTCTTTTGTGCATCTACATCTTTTTGTAGTTGTTCATTTGCCTTACTAAGTTCCCAGATACTTTCTTCTAATTTTGAAGACATAGAATTAATATTGGCTGAAACCTCTGAAATCTCTTTTACTCTCCAGTTTTCACTTAATTTTGTTTTAAAGTCCAATCTGGCTAAAGCCGCAATAGTAGTTTCCATTTCACTTATTGGTTTTGATGCAATTCTTGATAAAATTGCTGCTACTATTAAACTAATCAAAAGTACAATTAATGAATTTAATAGTGCAGTATCAAAAAAGGCATCAATACTAGAGTTAATAGCTTCCATATGAATAACAATATCCACATATATCATTTCGCCATAGCTTTCAAACTCTCCAAAAATTGCTAATTCTTCCTCTCCGTCTTCTTTAACAATAGAAACCGCTTCTGGATTTCTAGAGTATGATTCAGGTTGATCTTCATAAATATAATAGAAAAAATTTCCGAACTCACTAATTTGAACTTTTGATGGGCGGTTTATATAAATCACTTCACTATTTGTTCTTACAATAATATCCAATCCATATTCTTGTTGAAGTTCTGAAACCGCATTTTTCACGCTAGTCGAGGTTCCATTATAGTTTCCTTTAATTGCATCGAAAGTTATTTCTAGTATTTCCACCCTACTATTAATATAGTTGTTTTTTGAGAACATAATAAAAAGTATGCTCTGCATCACTACTGAAAACAAAAGAAAACTAATAAGTAAAATA